>DASTUU010000258.1:0-2139 GCA_035759485.1 Nitrososphaeraceae archaeon | reverse complement strand
CCCATAGTACTAGAGCAGGGACTGCAGCGTGAAGGAACCATGCAATCCCTCCTGCTGATGCAAAAATCATGCCTAGAATTCCAATAGCTTGTTTTTGTCTGACCAAACCAAAGAAACCGTGTTGTGCTCGTCGTAATATATTTTATGGAATTTTGGAGGATGTCTTCAATGTGTCCAATTCATTCAATACATCGAAGTTTTTTCCATTTAGGTCAATGGCGTCTGTTAAGTACATTTTAAGTATCTCTGTCAGTCCGATTACAACTTTCTTGTACTCTCTCTTATCTCCGTAATTCGCTTCTTTTATTTCGTTTGTGAATATTAGCAGAAATTCTCTGGCCTCATCCTTTGTTACCATATGAAACCTCAATTTGGTTAACAGCGAATTCACCTTCTCGGGGCTAATTTCTCCTGAAATACGATCCACGAGATTTCTGCTTATCTCCTTTAACTTTTGTATCCTGCTTGCTAATAAATACGCTTTGGCCATGGTTCAACGCATAAGTATCCTCATTTTCTTAATATTTGTGAGAACTCTGTCTTACCCATAAGGCGTGGATGGTTATTAGATTACGCATTTCCTGATCTTACTCCCATTGATATCCCCTGTAGAAGATCACTCGCTGAGGTAAGAGAAAACTACTGTGCTTAATAGTACAGAGGCTAACTACAAATACCCTTGGATAATAATACGTTGTCCTCTCTACTGAAAGCAACCCGAGCTGTTGTGAAATGGTTTGTGAAGATAGCTATTGGCATTGAACGAGTATTCGTTGACACTCCAAACCGTCCATATTTGTCAACTGTAATTAGCCCCCCGGTGTTTTTTCCGAACTTCTTGGAGAGCATCTTAACTGCCTTTTTGGCTGAAGTTATCGCATTCTCTTTCCTCATATAATTACAGACTTCCTTTGCAAGACAGAGTCTCATTATGAATTCTCCGATTCCTGTAGCACATGCTGCTCCTGAATTATTGTCAGCATACAGACCTATTATTGCGGAATCGCCGATCCTCCCCCGCATTTTAAACCATCTTCCTCCGGTTGAAACAGCCGAAGCCGTATTTCCAGCTCTGTCAATTGCTACCGCGCCTACGGTTCCATAATGATAGTCCAGAAAACGAGATGTGTTCAATAGTAATCTCGAGTTTTTGGGCCATTCTTTTTGAGTGATTTTATTTTGATTATTTCTATATATGTTATATTTAGCCAAAGAATGTAACGTTGGCGTTTCATGTTTGGAGTCGAGACCAAAGAGTCTTCCAAATTCTGTAACCCCTTTAGAGACCAGCATTACGTGATCTGTATGCTGCATAACTAGTCTTGCTATCTTCACAGGGTTTTTTATATCCTTGACCATTCCTACAGATCCTGCAGATAAGTCCTTGCCGCTCATTATAGCAGCATCCATTTCAACTTGTCCCTTTGCTGTAAGGTATGATCCCTTAATTCCTGCATCAAACAGGCCGCTATCCTCCATGGTTGCTACCGCTGTTTCAACGGCGTCAAGGACTGCGGTGGGATTCACACCTTCATTTTTTTTCGTCAGAGAACGATAACCTAGGGAAGCAGCTAATTCTAATGACCCTCTTATGTCATTTGCTCGTTTAGAAGATTTATCCGCCAATGTACGGTCCCCGGCACCTCCATGTACTAATATCCCAAAACGATGAATCACGATTTCTCTGAATAAGTTTGATACTATAAAAGCTGGATCCCATCAAGATGATAATAGTGTAGTTTGGATGTGGAAAATACGATATTCTCATAAGGATTATCTTCCACGGGCTGCAAATCTCGATGTTGCTTGTTCTGCGTGGAATAGTCCTCTAATATAGCTTTGCTTCGCATGGTGACAAGACTCGGGCTATGAATAAATGTATGGATGCCTGTTTAGTTAAGTCGAACTAATTATCAATCAAGGATACTTTTTATATAATCATCATTATATATGATGATACAATTTATGTCTGCTGAACTGCAGGAGCTAAAGACTGTATTCCAGGGCTTACAGACTCTATATGAGACATACCTTCCCAAAGTTGATCCTATCCTTATTCATGATTTATTGGTACGTGAAAAGGAAAAGTCTGAACATTCACCATTTTATATGGTAGAGATATTTACAAAACCAGGGACA
>DASTUU010000257.1:0-8766 GCA_035759485.1 Nitrososphaeraceae archaeon | reverse complement strand
CAAGGGTTCAATTGGCTATAGTAGATACTATACCAGAGCACATCCCTTCGACCCCACCAGCATAGCATTGGTTAAATTCCTGTTGTTTTTGCTTAAGTCTCTCGAGATCACCAGCTCGATCACAGGCATTTTCGAATCCTGAAATTTTGTAAGAGGCGAACGCTGTCTTAAGGAATATTTTAGAGAGTGCTAAACTTTGTAGGTGTACCATCTTACTAACCTCATAAATAGTACTCCGGTCGCAATAACAAATAAGTCCACTGTGACAAATACGGGAGTAACAAAGTAGTTCAGAGGCTTTGGTGCAGTACTAAAGTAATCGCATTCTTCCTGGTTAGGACAATTCTTAACGACTGGAAAAGTTAACAATACCACTATAAGCAGTGCTAGTAAGATAGTTCCCACTGAAGAAAAAATTGCACCTGCTCTAATCAATATATCTCGTCGCAATGCACGAATATACTGCACGAGAATTTTTATTACTTTTGCCCCACAAACCGAGATCCGCGACATGGTAGTTATCAAACTTTATGTGGAATATTGTCGTCGGCCGTAAAAATGACCTTCTTCCCAGGATTCATAATTAGACGGGGATCAAATATCTGCTTTATTTGTTTAAATAGCGAGTAGAGTTTAGCCCCGTATACCTGTTGTACATATCTAGACCTAGCCAAACCGTCACCATGTTCTCCAGTTATGGTTCCCCCATGACTGATAACCTTTTTGAACACTTGTTTGGCAAGGTCTTCTAATAAACTAAATTCTGAATCTTGCTGAGTGTCAATTATGGGTCTTGTGTGCAAGTTCCCATTGCCCACGTGACCATACATAACGTAGTCCAGATTATTTGCTGAATATAATCTTTTTAAAAAGAGACTATATTCGAATAGAAAATCAGGTCTGACCACTGTATCTTCTATTAATCCGACAGGTTTCCTACTGCCGACAGTGAATTTCATAATGCTGTTTAAAGCATTTTTTCTCGACTCCAAAATACGCCTGATGCTAATAGGATCGAAAGCAGAGTGCAGCACTTGGCCATTGCATTCGATCACGTTCTTACATTTGCAAAGCTTAGTTTCGACTTCAACTGTGTCATCTCCTGAAAATTCAATGAATAATAAACATCCAGAATTAGAGTCCCCTCTACCGCCAAACATGACAGAACTATCCAGCATTTCAAGTGCTGTAGGAGAGAATTTCATTATCGAAGGAACTGACTGCATTGCTAATTGCAGGTTTGGAAAACCAACTACCAACAGGTTTTGAGACAAAGGCACATCAAAAATCCTTAATTTGATTGAAGTTATTATGCCGAGAGTTCCTTCCGAAGCAACAAAAACCTTTTGAGGTAAGAATCCATTGCTGGATATTACTGCATCTAGACGATATCCGCATGAATTCTTACTGACCTTGGGGTAGCCCGTTTGTATTAGACTAATATTGGACGATAATATGCTAAGCATTTTAGAAATTTTTTCGTCTTGCTCAACCCCAGATCCTATAACTCCGCCAGTTCCGTCAGCGTAGATAACGGAAATTTCCTGAACATGGTCAATAGTACTTCCATAACCAAGAGAATGAGGGCCGCTTGAATTGTTAGCGACCATTCCTCCGATCGTGCAGAAATTTCCACTTGCAGGATTAGGGGGAAAAAACTTCCCTTTCTTCCCCAATTCGTTGTCAAGTATACCCTTTATTATTCCCGGTTGAACTGTAACATATTCATCTCCGATTTCAATTACCTTATTCATATTCGCGGTAAAGTCGAGGACAATACCAGAGGACAATGATTGCCCAACAAGACCGGTACCTGCACCTCGTGCTGTTATCGCCACATTCCTAACGTAGCAGGATTTACAGATGTTTCCAACATCGTCGGCATCGAAGGGTTTGTGAATTAGTGAAGGGCTAACATTGAAGTGGCTTGCATCGACAGAATAAATCTTTCTACTCCAATCGTCAGAAAGAACTTCTCCTTTTGAAATACGGCGCAGTTCATCCGCTAATATGAATTCCATATTCTCCCACGATACGACAGTTTTTTCATTCCAATCGTTATTATACTCTTTAGAGCTTTCTGGTTCAATAGTGTATCGTTAAATTTACATCCTCTAAATTAGTATATTCTTCTTGATTGGCTAAATTACGTACAAACCGCCATTTTTTTCCAGTAGCATACTTTATTCCTATTCTTTTTGTTGCAACAATATCTTTCGTGGTATCCTCATCTCCAAATTCTATATGAATTTCACTCTTAGGATCTGTCATATCTAAAGAATTTAGAGATCGATTAATATCCATAGCTTGGCAAATTTTTCCTGGACCTGCAGTCAGATCGTACAAGGTTCCGCAGTTCCTAAATCTTTTCATAATATGAACTCCTTCACAAGGCTCTAACGCCCTAACTAAGACGGCACCCGCTCCTACTTTATTGGAATGAGCTGAAACATTTATACAAAAATGGCTTCCATAGATGAAATAGATATATGCTCTACCAACTTGACCGAACATTGGCATATTTCTGGTTGTTAATCCTTTGTAAGCATGACTTGCACGATCATTCGTATGTCCGTAGGCTTCTGTCTCAATTATAGTACCGGATAGGCGCTCTTGCCTTTGACAAAAGATTTTCTCTGTTAGGTGAACAAGCTTCTTGCCAATAAGCTCTCTTGCCACTAGCTGGGTAGCACGAGAATAAAATGACTTATCCGGACAGGTCAATGACGTACATTTGTCAGGCTCACGTCAATACATAAGGATAGAGAAATACTTGCAGTCAATAGTTCGTTGCATTTTGTTCTTAGTTGTAACCAAGATATACATATTATGCAAGTTTCTTTCCAATTTGAATCTCTATCCAAGGAAGACCATATCCCGATACTTTTCATATCTGCTCTGAATATCCTTTCTTGATAAAGAGAGGAAGGCAGAAATCCCGAAGTCTTGGACTGCAAAGGCACCCATAACATTTCCGTATATGACTGCCTCCTTCATCACATTGATCCCCTTTTTTTTCTGATGCGCCAGGTAACCGATAAAACCACCTGCAAAGGAATCACCTGCTCCAGTAGGATCTACTATGACATCTAATGGGTATGCTGGCGCGGGAAATATTAGGTCTTCAAAGAAAAATAATGCACCGTTCTCACCCTTTTTGATAACAACAAATTCCGGCCCAAATGACATAATATGTTTTGCACATTTGACTAGGTTATATTCATGGCATAGCAACCTGGCCTCCTCCTGATTTATCACGACTCCGTGTACGCGGCTCATCATCCTAACGACTTCGCCACGCTTATGCAGTATCCAATACTCTATGGTATCACAGATTGTCAATTTGGGATTAGAAAAGTATTCGAGTATTTCCATGTTTTGTGTGGGATCATTATTTGCAAGATATAGGTAGTCTGTACTAGAATACTCTGGCGGAACTGTAGGTCTAAAATCAGCGATTACATTGAGTTCGGTCTTATTTGTTGTGCGATGCGATAAGTCATAGTCAAATGAAGAATCATAATGAAAACATTTTCCATTGCTTTTAGTAACTCCTCTGGTGTCTACTCTACTATCGAGAATCTTTTGATAGTCTGCAGGAAAATCGGTTCCTATTACTCCAACAATTGACGTCCGAGTAAAGAAGCTAGAGGAAAGAGAGGCAAATGTGGCGGCCCCGCCCAAGACATTTACTTGTGTTCTGAAAGGGGTGCGAGTGGTGTCAAGAGCAATGGTCCCGAAGACAGTAAGCATACGATAAAAAGGCTTAACCTTCAGCTCTTAAATAAACTGTGCCCCGTAGTGTTATAGTATATTAATAGCGCACAGTATGATACATTAGCCTGTGACGCATGACAATTATAGTAGCTATAACCGGTAGCTCAGGTGTACTGTACGGGATAAGAATGTTAGAGGTTCTACAGAAGTTAGGAGTGGAGACACACCTAGTGCTAAGTAGTTGGGGCGAGAGAAACATCCGGATTGAGACCCGTAAGACGGTCGACTATGTAAAATCTCTGAGTTCAAGGACCTACGACAATTCTAATATGGCTGCTCCCATTTCAAGCGGTTCATTTCGTACCGAGGGTATGACAATTGTTCCTTGTAGCATGAAAACTGTCTCTAGCATTGCGAACGGATATGAAGATAATCTAATTTCAAGGGCAGCAGGAGTTTGCATTAAAGAATCTCGGAAGCTCGTACTCGTACCAAGGGAGACCCCGTTATCTGCAATCCATCTTAGAAATATGTTGAGGTTGTGTGAAATAGGAGTTATAATACTGCCTGCCATGCCAGGCTTTTATCATAAGCCAAAAACCATCGAAGACCTCGCAGATCATCTCGTTGGAAAGGTTTTAGACCAGTTTGGAATTGAACACAATATCTTCAAAAGATGGGGTAGTAATGCATGAAGACTATTGTAACTGACTGAAAATAGTGAATGTATCTTGTAGAGTGAGACAATTGACTCTCTTTGTGCTGGTCCTAAGACTCTTATTTTTAAGGCTCAGAGCATTATTATTCATGCTTGTGAGACAATTAGTACATAGGAATAAATAGATTGGATCAAAAAACAAAAGGCAGATATGCTTCAAGATTCACAAAATATCAGGAGACAGTCATGATTAGTATCTGTGATCTTGAGTTAGTTGGAAAGATTTTAAAAGATGGTGAATTGGTTGTAAATCTCTCCAAAGAATTTTTCCAAGAATATATAATTGAGGAGGAGCAAGCTCTAGACTTACTCAAGTCTTGCTCCATTGCTAATTTGGTTGGGACAAGAATTGTGGCTCTTGCAATTAACTTGCGCTTAGCAAATAAGTATAGCATAAAGCATATTTCCGGCACTCCCTTCTTAATGATTTATAAGTTCAAATTATGAAATACCTTTGAGTTTAGGATATTTTAATTTTAGGGCTCTACCGGAAACTCTAGGTAAAGAGAATTTTTCGAATGGTAGATCTAACAGATTTATAATGTAAATTTGGTAAGTTAGATTCAAGTTTATCATAAAGCCAATTCACGTCTTACCGAAACTAAGCAATAGTGTATCGACGTAGAGTGGAAGCCTTAATAGTATCTCGGAAAAGGCGAGTGACGTGACAGAGAAAATTTTTACTTCAGTTCCGAACCTATTGTCTTCGTCTAGTTGGATTGATGCAAATAAGTATAAAATACCTCGGAGCCTTGCATAATTCATCTCGCAATACAAATTACCAGCTTGACAAAGGGAAACTTAAATTTGGTAACAGATAGATTACATAGGTAGCGAATTGAGCTTTCAATATCTGATAAAGATTCCTGACGACCGAATAGGTGTGCTCATCGGTAAAAACGGCAAAGTGAAACACGAAATCGAAGAGAAATGTAAAGTTCAAATAGAAATTGATAGTCACAACGGAGACGCTATGATCTCGTCGGCTTATGAATTTCTGCCTGAAATGCAGCCATTCAAGGCGATGGAGATAGTTTCGGCAATTTCAAAGGGATTCTCTCCCCAACGAGCCTACAGACTGCTAAGTAACGAGGATTTAGTTTTTCAAGTAATCGATATAAAGGACTATGCAAGCAAATCGTCTAGCGCAATGGACAGAGTAAAAGGCCGTATAATTGGTAAGAATGGCAAATCAAGGAAAACAATAGAGGAACTTAGCGGAGCCTATGTGTCGGTGTCGGGTCATACTGTAGCTCTTATCGGAAAGTTCGAAGAAGTCCGACTGGCCAGTGATGCTGTGACTATGATTTTGAAAGGTAGTACTCATAAGAGAGTGTATGCAATGCTACAACAGACAAGGCGGAAAAATAAGCTAGAAAAAATGAAGCTCTGGGAACAATCAGGTAGTGGTTGATAAATTAATTAATATGTAAGGCGAACCTAATAACGTTTATAAGAGAGATGACTTTCGAGCCATCAAACATTAATGACTTTGAAAAAAGGATGACAAGAAATGAAAGGAAGGGAACCAGAGGAAACGGCCACGATAAAGTCCTTGTGTTATGCATAGACAGGGATGATGACATTGGTTCCAAAGGGGGAGTGAAGACACCTATTCAAGGTAAAGACCATTGTATTGATGCAGGATTGCGACTGGCGATCGAAGATCCCGAAGATCCAGATGCCAATGCAATATTTGGGGCAGTTAAAGCTTATGAGAAACTCCTGCTTAAGGGCTATGATTCCGAAGTGGCCCTTATAGCAGGGAAGATAGATCGAGGAATCGAAGCTGATGAAAAAATTGGAAATGAACTTAGCCATGTGCTCAATAGATATCATGCCGACTCAGCGGTTATTATTTCCGATGGTGAGGATGATGAGGCTGTCGTTCCAATTATTCAGGCTATGATACCGGTAATGTCAGTTCAGCGCATAATTATTAAGCATAGCAGAAGCGTAGAATATTCATATGCTATACTTGGACGATACATTAAGATGCTCATGTACGATCCACGATATTCAAAGTTTTTTCTTGGTGTTCCAGGAGCTTTGCTAGTTGTCGGTGGACTGGCCACTGTTCTAGGTCTTACAAAAGAAGCTTTGGCACTAGTCATGAGTATACTGGGGGGTGCCTTTATAATTAGAGCATTTGATATAGATAAGTCACTGGGATCACTTGGAAGACCAACTCCTACTGGATTCATAAGAATATTCTCAGTATTTGCAGGTGTATTAATTATTTTAGTTTCCATAGTAAATGGATTTTCAAGCATCCCATCTGAGGCTTTGAGTGACAAAGATATGCATTTTATTGACGTAGTTACAAATCGGCTTATAATTGGGAATTTCGTCCACGGTACGATTACTTTGTTGTGGATTGGAATTGGAACAATACTGATAGGCTCGTTGCTCAGTAATTGGTTCAAGGGAAGCGTGAGAGCAATGTCAGATATCTTACGGTTGGTTGTGCTTGCTTTGCTTTATATACCTATTTTACAGTTTACGTCTGTCTTAACCGAGGGAACAAACCCGTTCACTTTAATATCGTCGCTTTTCATTGGCCTGGCTATAACACTCATCGTCGCAACTTTCTTATTCCAATACTTCAGGAGTAGAAAAGGTGGCGAGGTTCTCAAGCATTGATCTGCATCAACCAATCCGCGAGACATCCTATGGCAAAAAATATAATCATTCTTCTTCTTCTAATCTAATATTTCATGTGGATGCAGGAACTTCCCAAGAAGGCCATTGTGGATACGATCCTTAAGCACAGCGGACTTTATAATCTCTACGAAAAGAGACTCGAATCAAAAATCCTAGATGGAAGCTTGCCGAATCATATTGCAATTATTCTGGATGGAAACAGAAGATGGGCCAGATTTGGTCCCGGGGGAATAAAAAATGGGCATATGCAAGGCGCTGACAGAGCAGAAGAACTATTAAACTGGATTCATGACCTTGGTATAAAAATTACTACATTGTACGTTTTGTCTAATGAGAACTTGGCTAGATCTGATGATGAGCTTAACAATATTTACGATTTGCTTCAGCATAAACTAGAAAGACTCTATGCAGATTCTCGAATTCATAAGCGACAAATGAAGATTAAGGCAATAGGCAATGTAGGACTTCTCCCTTATGATTTGCAAGACATTCTTTTAAAATTGGAGAAAGAGACCGAAAAATATAGCTCCATGTTCTTAAATATAGCAGTGGCCTACGGCGGACAGAAAGAGCTAGTCGATGCCATAAGGCAGATAGCGCTAGGGGCACTAACAGGGCACATAAAGATCGAAGACATAGATGAAAAAGTTATCGAATCATACCTGTATACATCTCATCTTCCTCAGCCTGATCCAGATCTAATATTGAGGACTTCAGGAGAAAAAAGGCTTAGCGGGTTCCTTATATGGCAAAGTGCATACAGCGAACTAGTATTCATGGATGTATTTTGGCCAGAATTTAGAAAAATAGACCTAATGAGAGCAATTAGAACATATCAATCACGGCTAAGAAGATATGGCAGGTGAGGTTACATTGAGAATAGTTGCACCACTTCATATAATTGTATATCTATCAAGGGCCTCTGGCTAGCACGTCTCAAAGCATTAACCCATATTGGAACGTATAGCAATCAGTAACTGACTAATTAGAAAGAATTACTAAAGACCAGATATAAAATACGCCCAGATGTTGATGGAAAGATCGGCGGGAGCAGTAATATTCTCGATCAGATATCCGAGAGATGTAAATTTTTTGCTTTTGAAATATAGCGCTGGTCATTGGGATTTTCCTAAGGGCAATATCGAAAATGGCGAGGATGAGACACAAGCCGCATGCCGCGAAATACGGGAGGAAACAGGCATTGTAAATGTAGTCTTTTTGAAGGGGTTCGAAAGAAAAGTAACATACAATTACAGGCGCGAACAAAATTTGGTGCGTAAGGAAGTCATATTCTTTCTTGCTAGGGCAGATTCTCGAAGGGTGATTCTATCCAACGAACATATAGCATATTCATGGAACAAGTTTGACAATGCTCTTGCCACATTGACCTATAAAACTGCGAAGGACATCTTAATTAACGCAAATGATTTTTTGAAGAACAAATATATCTTTTGATCTAATCCGCACTCTATGCTATTGACCTGAATCACGAATGAACAGCTTTTTTTATTCACACTCATGCCATGTATCAATGGTAAACCGAATCAAGTTCCCCCCTTCGGCCTATAGCAATGAGGTTAGTCGTTGGAATTTTTTGGCCTCTTTTACAGGATTAGAAGATGCCATTATAGATCGGCCAAGCATAAAAAAGTCAGTTCCGCTCTTAA
>DASTUU010000256.1:0-1143 GCA_035759485.1 Nitrososphaeraceae archaeon | reverse complement strand
GGCTCTTAATAAAGCTGAAGAAAAGACTGAAAAAATGAAGGCTAAGTCAGGGGCTCTTGACGAAATGATAAGCTCTGGCGTCCTTACGGATTATACAACAGATAAAGATAGTATTGAAAAGGAATTAGAACAAGTCACACTCAAAGGTTCCGTTGATGAAGAATTAGCAAAGTTAAAGGCAGAGAGGCAACGTAAGAAGAAACAGATGGAGGAGGAACAAAAAGCTTAGTAATGAGACAGAAAGATAATGCGAAGAAAAGGTCATTGCGGCCAACCAGAATGGTATCCAACAGAGGCAACAGAGGTAACAGAGGTAACCGGGGAAAAGAATCTGCAAAGTCTAAACACAAGCCTTCTAAGAAAAGTTCTACCATAAAAAGGACTGTTTTAGTTGGAAAGAACAAAAAAGCTAAAAAGACTACAATCAAGCAGGCTACTAATAGCATTCAAAAAAGAGTAGGAACAAAAGTTAAAGCCAAGGTAATCTCCAAAACTACAAGTAGGTCCCCTGAAAAATACAGAATCGTTAGAATTATGGGCCAAGGTCAGTTTACGGTTGACAATAGTACTCTTAAAAGACTTAACGAGATAGATGATTCAATCGTCCAACTGGTCAGTAATGAGAGGTCCGATGACATTGAATTCAGTAAACACCTGACAGAACTAACGCACATCGTGGAAACTAAGGGAAAACCGCTTGACCCAAAGGAAATAATTCAATCGGACATAATTTTGCCAAGTACTGACCTTTCTATTGATGAGGCAAAGAGACTTTTCAGAGGCGAGGGTGTAATCCCGGAAATATAAGTGTAGTTAAAGTACGATAAATATAGTCAAAGTATATGATCCCAGATTGGGTACCAAAGAGAAACATCTTTTTCAAAAGGCATCTCATCTACTATTGTTTTCATTATTTCCCTTTCTATTTCACTGTCTCTTTCATTTTTATTAACTGGTACAAAAGGGTAAAACTTGTTCAGGGCAAAACTGTATATAAGATATCGATTGTTACTCCTGTTATTAGCGTTACTAAATTGAAATAGTGCTGCAAACAACTGCTTAGAAAAGTTCCTATCATGTACTATTTGCCCGACTGCTGATATGCCTGATATAATATCTTCAATCTTTTCGCATTGAAGTGTT
>DASTUU010000255.1:0-4028 GCA_035759485.1 Nitrososphaeraceae archaeon | reverse complement strand
AATTTTCTATTCATCAAGGAGTGGAGTCATAAGCAGGCTTATTAATCTCGCAAAGCAATGGAGGATAATGAAAAGTGACAATATACAGCCAGAGACAACATGTGGTTATTGTACACAGGGCAAACATAGCGAGTGTCGTGGATATGAATGTGCTTGTGCAGAAAAGGGTCACCCCTGACGTGACTTTCTTTTTCCTACGGAGGGTGCTGTTCTATGCGGACACCAACTCCTCAGCTCTGGTATAATCATACACCGGTAACGCTGCAAAGGTATGTCAAGACAATCACGAAAGCATCATTGTATTTCTAATATCTATATTAAAGTGAAGGCAGAATTAGATTGAAAAATGGTATCTATGGCATGTACTCACAGCAGATAATTCCACAATTATTCAGTTTTCTTACACTCGGACTATTTAATGACAAATAAAAGAGATAACAGTTATCTGACTAGTTTTATCTATAATCAAAATAGCTAGCTTTTTAGTATATATTCATAGTGCAATTGGTTATTTCTTTAATTTGCTAATACAATTATGAAGGATGCGAACACAATAAAAGGGATAGACGATAATAACACGCACAGCAGCAGCAAGATAATAAAACAAACGATAACAATACTGCAATAGGAAATAGGCAGAAAAACTTTAGATCTTTCAGGTTATGATGCTTCTACAGATGTTTATAATGTAATTAATAATAGGCGCTAGAAGTTGCAAGCTAAATAAGCAATAGATTGACTGCTTATAACCTTTGAATATCTACAATGGATATAATTGTCAGTGTATCATTAGCTTTATCTCTGATCAGGTAGTATTACTATACAGTAATGGCCAATGCACTTTTTTCTCAAAAGGAAATAGACTATCTTAAATCGCAGCACCTCGCCAGAATATCCACGGCCGCCGCCACGTCGGCATCGGAAAAAAGAGGCTATCATGTACAGCCAGATGTGGTGCCTGTTGGTTTTGATTTCGATGGTAACTATTTTTATATAGGCGGTACGAACCTTCTCAAATCTACAAAATATAAAAATGTACTACAAAATAATAAGGTCGCAATTGTAATCGATGATTTGAAAAGTGTTGATCCTTGGGATCCTAGAGGAATGAAAATTTATGGAACCGCTGATATAGTTACTCGTCAAGGTGGGTACATGGATAGGACAGGTCATTCCAATCTTCAATACATAAGAATTATCCCTAAAAAGAAGTGGAGCTGGGGAATTGACGAGCCTATATTTGTAGAAGGTAGGTTTAATGTGAAGAAAGCAGAAAAAAGTTAATAATGAGACATTTAACAGGCATCAATATTGTACCTACCTTTATTACTGAATGATCTGAAACAAGTTCTTTCTGCTGCTTCTATTTAGCTTTCCGATTAATGGAATAGGATAACCACATTTCTTACAACAGTTATTCTTATCAAGATTCCATGAACCTATGCTATACCCATAGCGCTCTATAGCAATACTTTTGCACTCAGGACAGTAGGTATGTTCTAGTGGATGACCAGGAACATTTCCCAGATATGCATACTTCAAGCCTTCTTCTTTTGCAATAGCATGATGCTTTTCAAGCGTTTCTATAGGTGTATAACCAAATTCCATCATCTTATAGTCTGGATGAAATCTCAAAAAGTGAATTGGAGTATCTGGTCCTAACTCATCGCATACAAATTTACACAACTTTCTTGCAGCTTCCAAGTCATCCCCCACTTGTGGAACTATAAGATCTGTAATTTCTGTATGAATGAATGTCTTATCTCTTATCTCTTTTAGTGTTTGCAAAATTGGATCGGCTGATGGAATTCCTATATATTGCCTTACAAACTCTTGCTTGCCACTGCCCTTAAAATCAACTGTTATACAATCCAAAAACTTACTCATCATAGCAACAGATTCAGGAGTATCAAAACCGTTTGAAACAAAAATGTTAAAGATACCTTTCTTATGGGCCTCAATTCCACAGTCCTTTGCAAATTCAATGAAAATAGAAGGCTCGTTATAGGTGTAGGCAATACCGTGGGCGCCATATAGTTGAGCATTCTCAACAACTTCTTCAGGAGTTAGTTCAGTTCCTTCTATTTTGCGTCTTTGGGAAATATCATAATTCTGGCAATATTTGCATAGCCAGTTGCAGCCTGTCGTGGCTATAGAATAAATTGCGCTGCCCGGTCTGTAATGAGTTACTGGCTTTTTCTCTATTGGGTCTATGTGACCTGCGATAACTCTACCATAGACGTATAAATATAAACTGTTATTTGTAACTCCTCTAATACCACATAATCCTGTTTTACCTTCAGGAATTTCACATAGTCTAGCACATGCAGTACATTTTATTCTGCCATTTGGAAGTTTGGCATAGAGTTCTGCTTCCTTCCCTGTTACTTCACTGCTTTGCACAATATTATATAGCTGCAGTACGTTATAAAACTATAACAGATATACACAGGGTAAACTGACATTAGTTTTTATACAGCAACACAACCGCAGTCCATGAACTGATAAAGAACGATCATATGCATAAGCGAGGTGGCCATATTATAAATTCTCCATAAGGATCGTTTTTTGAAGGTTCAGCATTCAATGTGGACATTTTGTAGAGAAATCCTTATTCTGTATGTATATCATCCAACTTTGTTAGGAAGGTTAGGCTTTGTCCCAAGAGCATGATAAGATAATCAAACTGGTACAATCGTCTACCTGCAGTTCTCTGTAGTTACTACAGAGAAAGGGCAGAATTGTTAAGAAGACGTTCTGAGGATGTTCACTACAAAGCGAAGCTCACACGTGTGCACATTACTTGCTGAATGAGGACATGTATTAGTAGTAAAAATAGAGGCCATGCTTATGCAATCAGAGCTCGAACCAACAAACTAGACTATGGAAGATGCATCACGGTTAATCATTTTAGAAAACTAGATTATCCTTCTAAAATGGAAATAGAACAGTACGATTTAAGCACCAGGTAAATACTGGAAGGTTTAGTTATTATTATTTTGATTTGACCGACAAGAGACCTAAATTCTCACGAATCTTTATTGATGTGTTGAACTTGTCAGAGTCTCTAGCAATTCTAGAGATTATATTGTTATTATTGTTATTGTTATTGTTATTGTTATTTTGTTCCAAATGGGGTATTCCATAGTTATCAATCCTAACAGGATATAATGTTACATTAACTGTATTGTTTTCCATAACGTCAAGTCTTGGTACGATGGTTGTATACGCCAATGGTGGCATTGGGTAATCTGGTCTTAGAATAAAGTTTCCCAAACTAAAAAATGCCAAACTTCCGGCCTCTGTCACCACAATTGCCTGAGGTATATGGGGCGAATGGCCTATTACTATATCAACACCAGAATCAAAAAGCCTTTGAATCTCAGTGACCTGTGTTTGTGTCACGTTAGCTGACCAATAGCCCAGATGTATTGACGCTATAATAATATCAGCATTTCTCTGTTCTAATTTATTGTAAGCATGAAAACACGCATCCATATCTGCGGCGCCTGGACGATTCTTATCTGCAGAAACTAAATCCCGTATCATGAAATTGTAAGACACAAACGCGATTACCTTATCCTTAGCCGAAATAAACAATGGTTCACAGGCCTCTTGCAAATTTTCTCCTGCTCCTACCGAAAGAATGCCTTGTTCATCCAGTATTTTCTTAGTTTCTTTAATCCCTTTGCTGCCGCAATCATAAATATGGTTGTTCGCTAGATTTGCTATAGTTATTGGAGCCAATTTGAGATGGCGAACAAAAGAGGAATTGCTTACAAAAACGGATTGATAAGCAGGAAAACCTTTGCATTCGGGCTCCTTGTCCATAGAATCAATTAAGACACCCTCTAAATTGAAGATGAATATATCAGGAGCTTTTATTATTTGACTCAGGTTAGAAAGTTTTTTGCTATCTATATTATAGCCTATAGAATCGCCTACTGCCATTATTGAAAGCATATCTTCAGCAGAAGAGGATGTAGCGGTAGCAAGATTATTACTACCGCCGGTATTGCTGTTATTGC
>DASTUU010000254.1:0-3392 GCA_035759485.1 Nitrososphaeraceae archaeon | reverse complement strand
TCATAATGATAGTTGCAGGCGCCATGGCTATGCTGTCCTATCGCTTCAAACAACCGATGGTTGTAGGATATATTGGTGCAGGAATGATAATTGGACCTCATACTCCACCATTTAGCCTTGTTCTTAATTTGGATGTCCTAAACCTATTTGCAGAAATTGGTATTGTACTTCTTTTGTTCGTGGTAGGAATGGAGTTTCCTATTGAAAAGCTGAGAAAAATTGGAAAAAAAGCATTTCTTATTGCACTATCTGAGGCTCTTGGAACATTTTCGATAGGTTTTGTTGTAGGACAGTATACTTTGGGTTTTTCATTCTTCGATAGTCTGTTTCTAGCATTAGCCATCTCTGTAACAAGCACAGTAATTGTTATGAAAGTGCTAGAAGAACTGGATATGATAAAGGATGAATCTTCAGTTCTTATTCTAAGTGTTGCAATAATTGAAGATATCTTAGTTATATCCATGCTTGCTATTTTGCAGTCAGTAGGCTCTACTGGTGGTCTATCATTTGCAGATGTAGGGATTTCTGTAGGAATAACTTTGACATTCATTGCAGGAGTTCTAGTGATTGGTTCTAAGACTGTACCTAAATTGGTAGATTATGTTAGCAGGACAAATCAGCATGATGTATTGGTAGTTGTTATTTTGGCTTTAGTTTTTAGTCTTTCATATATAGCCTATCAGTTAGGAATATCAGTAGCAGCAGGTGCCTTTTTTGCTGGAGTATTAATAGCGGAATCAAAGTCACACGCTGTTTCAAGAGTACTAGCAACTCCAATAAGGGATATGTTTGCTGCTTTATTCTTTGTATCGGTAGGAGCCTTAATGGATATTTCCCTTTTGCCACTATTCATAGTGCCTGCTCTAGTCTTGATAGCAGTATCACTTGTTGCAAAATTCATGACGGTATATCTAGCAGCTAAATTACAGGGTTTTAGCAAATTGACTTCTCTTAGAGCAGGGATTGGATTATCTTCTTCAGGTGGAGAACTTGCACTCGTGGTTGCAAAGGGTGGTACTGACGTAGGTGTTACAAGTTCTTTTCTACTACCAATGATTGGTGCTATGACTATAATTACTACTTTTATGTCTCCATATATTATCAAATTCGGTTGGAGGTTTGCAGGGAGTTTTGTCAATAAAGATACGAAGGTAAAAGTAGATTAGATTTTTATCTTTTGAAAAGGCTTTTCAATAGAAACCGTGGCGATAGTCAATCCAATATGGAACCGTCATTTTCGTATTTCTGCTCAAGAAGTATTGTGAATCCTACATGTCCACAATCATCTACATTACAACTTTTACAAAATGGCACACCATCGTGTGTTTCAACTGTCACATCATGACCAACTGTGTTATCATATAGAATGGTATATCTATTGTGCACAAATTGATTTAGGATAATTGGATTGCTTGAAGCAGACATTTTATCGTCTGACCCTAACCAATGCATAAATGCCTCAGTGCCCTGGTCTAGAGTATCAAAATGCCTTACTAATTTCGAAATTCCTTTGTTTCCGGTTTTTGTAATCTTTTTGTTTTTGTTATCAAACAACCTTATTTAATCATCTTTGTGGAGCTGGTCCAAACTTCACTTTGCAAGTTACGTATCCTAACAGGGATATAAAGATAACCGTAGATGTAAATATGTAGCAGATGTATGCTATAGAACATTATTATTTCTCACTAACTATTTTATTATTACTACAGGAGCATGTAGACTGTTCTCATAAATACGATGCAGTTCTTGTTCAGATTTTAAATCCTAATGACGAACAATATAGATCTCTTTTTTCTCCTATTGAAAATGCAAAATACCAATCTGAAATTAAGGTTGTAGGAGATAGAGCAATTACTGGAAAATATACTGTTATTGCAAGAAGTGGTCATCACGAAGCGACGTCTTCTTTCGATTTTAACAAGGATAAATTTGGGGATAAAAAAATAATAATTCCTAGTGAGTTTGAAAGTACTGGTGGGATTAACTACTTTGAGCCCAGATTTACTAAGATTTTATATGGACAAACTGTGACGTGGATAAACAACGACACACACGTCTACATCTCATAACATCAGGTGATCCGAGAAGTGGAGTTTACCACGGTAGGCTTAACACAGGGTTTATACCTAGCAAGAAGGCAGCTACTTTAACAATTAAAGACGACGAGAAAAGAAAGTCTGATTTTGGGTTAATCTTAATCTCTTGAAGTGATAAATAGAATATAGACTAACTATTGCTATGTCATTGGATGAACCATTTAAGTGTAACATATGTAAGGGTCTGGAGTTTGGCTCACGAGAAGAACAAGATAAACATAATAGAGAGAAGCATCCTACTGCCACTCTATAAAATAGTCTGATATACTCTTATTGAATTAATCCCCTTGTTGATCCTCTTGGGACGAGACTTCTTAGAGTCTATGTGAATAAGAAAATATAGCTACAAGATCGTTTGTGTTATTAATGTATAGAAGCTTATTGCTTTCATGTCCTTTCTTTTGTTATCCTTGTGGTATAAATTTACCATCCAAAACATTTAATGATATTATCGTAATCTGCCTCTACATCAAATGACGCCATAAGGATGTGATGTTCTTTACTCTCCAGGGTTGTCGTAACTGGTTTCGGACTAGGATCATTATATTTCTGCGTCTATGACATTAACAAGATATAACGTCATATGTTCTCACTAGCTACACTTCATGTATTAATTCCCGTAGACTTCTCTTAGGCTTTGGTTGAAGTATTTTTTGAGGATACCCTAAACAGAGAATTGATGCGGGTACATATCCTGTACCTAATGCACTCATTATTTTTTGTTCATCTATCATACCTATCCATATAGAACTTAATCCTAATGCATGAGCTGCAAGCTGAGCGTAGGCTGCAGCAAGAGTAGAGTCTTGCAAAGAGAATTTTTTAAGAATATCGGGTGGAAAGTTCATTTTTATCCTATCAGGATTCATACAGAAAACAAGAACAACAGGAGCATTTACATATGGCTGCTTATTAGCAGCTTCAACAAGCTTGAGTTTAATTTCTTGATTTTTTATATTATATATCTCAAAGCCCTGAAAACCACCAGCTGTAGGAGCAGTGTCAGCAGCAGCAAATATCATTTCAACTTTCCAGTCTTCGACTAGTTTATTTTCAAATTTTCTTTGAGATCTCCTGCTTAGCATAACATTGAATATATTGGTTAGTAGGGTATCATCTATCTCTTGTAGACTTAACTCTTCTTCTTCTTCTTTCTTAGGATAAAGTAAACCCTGATCAGTTTTGCTTCCTGCTCTTCCTCCTCCTTCTCCTCCAAACATTCTAGAGAAAACATCTTCTGGGTAAGACATTCAGTATGCATCATCATACATAACATGAAAATACATAAAGCTAGCG
>DASTUU010000253.1:0-1054 GCA_035759485.1 Nitrososphaeraceae archaeon | reverse complement strand
ATAGTTCTTATCATTAATGGTTTTGTATTCAGAAACAAGTTTACAATATTCAAGGGTAATGGTTGGAAAATGCTTCTTGTTGGTGCAGCATTATTCACAGCAGCAGATTTTCTGTGGTATGACAGTATAAATAAGATAGGCTCTGGCAAGACCATGCTGCTTACCATACCGGCAGAGGATGTTTTCATTGTTTTGTTGGCAGTTGTATTTCTGGCTGAGCGTATGTTAAAGCTTCAGCTATTGGGCATTGGTGTCGCCATTGTTGGGTTTACAATATCAGCAGCTAGCAATGTCTCTGAAAGTGGAGTACAGTTTCAAATAGGAGACTTGCAGGCCATATTGTCTGCCATGTGCAATGCCCTTGCAATCACATTATTTGCAAAGCTGATTGTCAGATATAACGCCACTGAAGTAAGTGGGTGGATTATGCTCATCTCGGGTCTAGTCATTAATGCAATCCAATACACATTCTATCCACCACATCTATCTGCTATGGACTGGCTTTACTTGATAGGATTCTCATTCATAGCGTTAGCAGCATTTACACTCTACAATGTGAGTATGAAACGCATAGGCACATCAATGACTTCAATAATAACATCATCCTCTCTAGTTCTTACGGTTGTAATCCAGTTGGCCATCGTTCCTTTTGGAATAGCGTTTTCATTACCCAGTAACCTAGTTTTGGCATTGTTGGGTGGTGGTATTAGTATTGCTGGTATATGCATTAGTTCTAAAGCCGAACAGAAGAGAGAGAAAACGAAAGAAAAGATTAAAGAAAAGGAAAGGGAGGTGACTATAACAATATAATGGAATTTGTCTTTGACGAATATAACATGAGGAGCCTGCCGCTGAGGCACAGGCTCGACAAAGTTATACAAGTATTAAAAAACGGAAATGAGAGAGATGAATCTATACGATGGGATTGTATTTGGCTTGCAGGAGAAATAACTGAAGCAGTTAGCAAAGATGACCCTATTTACACTGAAATAGCAGACCTGATGGTTTGGGTTTTGAATAATGACGACAATGGAATCGTGAGACATGAAGCTGC
>DASTUU010000252.1:0-8310 GCA_035759485.1 Nitrososphaeraceae archaeon | reverse complement strand
ATTACATCGTAAGAATCGAATGGGACTCGGAGGAAGGGCACATGAAAGGATTCCGAACCAGCCCCGAGTTCCAGCCATTTTTTGCGGCTGTCCGTCCATTCTTCAATGACATTCAGGAAATGAAGCATTACGCGATTACAGACACAACGCACAGGAAATAGTCAGTGGACTTACATTTCACTTGTGACAGTGTTGTGTTCCTATTTATGCCGGGATTCGGGTACTAGTGCTATTACAGGGATCATCCGCTTTGTCTTAAGTTGGTACTCGGCGAACGTCGGATAGATGGAAGCTTGGCGTTCGTAGAGCGTATCGCGCTCAGGGCCAGTAATCTCCTCCGCGTGCGCGTCGATAGTTTCATCTCCGACCTCTATCTGGACGTCTGGATGTGCCTTGATGTTGTGGTACCAATCAGGATTGGTATCGGATCCTCCCTTTGAAGCAAAGACTAAGTAGTGATCGCCATTCTTGAGATACATCACCGGGTTAAGACGCGCTTTGCCGCTCCGGGCGCCGGTGTGATGGAGAAGTAACAATGGTGCTCCTTTAAAATAGCCACCTACCTTCCCATGATTCTTTCGGAATTCGGCAATTATGCTTGCGTTCCATTCGTTTGGGTCGCTCATAGTTTTCCACTCAGATAATATACAGTAACATTGTATATATTTACAAGCTTGATTCCTACTAGGTCACAGAATCCATAGAAAATGATTGTTCAGTTCGGAAGCGAAAGGATTCGCGCTTTAGGTACTTCAGGGATTTAAGAACCAAGATGCTTTTGATGAAGGATGGTTTGTAATTCTTTTGTAATGGAGATCTTCTAACAGTTTGTTCGCGTGGCTAGGCAGGTGCTCCTCCTTCAAACGTGCTGCCAATTCTTTACTTGGAGGCTGACGAGCAGAATAACCTGTGGATAATTCCTCCGACTTGGGATGTAAATGCGAATGGCATAGTTGGATATGGCAGATATTTGAAAACGTGAACGAACTATTTGGCATGTTTGTGGCTGATATTACTTGATGTTAATATGCTTTCAAGAAGAAGATTTGTTTTTGTTATGATGTGTAATGTGCATTTATGACAACACCAAGTCATTGTTGAAGTTGGAAGATTGGATTTCTATTGTTCCTTCCTTCTGCTATAACTGGTCATCCGTTCATACTGCATTCGAAATAGTTCTATCACATCATGAGCACCCTCCTCTATACCATTGACATAATAGCTGATCCATCCCGACTCTGGCAAAACATGGTGAGGCGAAGCTCTGCCCTCTTCTATCAATTTCTTACCGACATCCTTTGGAAATGGAAGGTCTGCTAGCATATCGCCGTGCATGTGTCCCATCTCTCTTCCGTTGACGCGAAATTCTATGCCGCCAAAACGATGGTCATGCATAGTCACTCCAGGCCAACTCAAAAGTTCCTGTTGCACCTTGTCACTTATCTCACTCATTTTCTGTTTCTCTCCTTTTGAAATCTCTGATATATTTTTGCCACTTCATGTCATTTTCCTGTGATTGTCAATAAGTGGAAATTTATTGCCATAAGCCCACATCTTACCAGGTTCTGATGCTATAAGGTCATGAGGAAATCCTAGCTGAATCTTGCTTATTTCATCCAGCTTCTTCATGTGGTCAGTGCTTAGTTCAAAATCCAAACACCCTATATTATCATTAATTTGAGTCTCAGTCCTTGCTCCGATGATAGGAATTATCACACCCATGTCCTTTTGTTGTCTTATCCAATTCAACGCAACCTGTGAGGGAGTCCTGCCAGTCTCTTTAGCTATTGTCTGCACTTCATTAGCTATCAAAAGATTCCTTTCGTTCACAAATGCCGCGCTCATCGGATTGTCATCACGAAACCTCTTAGCTTCACGTTCACTTTGCTGTCTGTTTTTGCTATATTTTCCTGAAAGAACTCCTCCTCCTAATGGAGACCAAGCAGTTACTCCTATATCTAGCGCCCTTGCCATAGGTAAGAGTTCTCTTTCTGGAGTCCTTTCAATTAGACTGTACATTATCTGGATGCCTACAAAGGGAGACCATCCCCGCAATTCTGCAAGAGTGTTTGCCTGTGAGATAACCCATGCAGGCATATCTGAGATTCCTACATAGAGGACTTTCCCCGATCTCACAATGTCATCTAGAGAGCGCATTAACTCTTCAACGGGAGTCATAGAATCCCAAAGATGAACCCAAAGAAGGTCTATGTACGAGCTGTTTAGTCGTTTCAGGCTTGAGTTAACTGACTGAACAAGGTTTTTGCGATGACTTCCACTTGCATTTGGATCATCCGGATTTGTGCTTATAGTATACTTGGTTGCCAGAACGAACTTTTCCCTTTCTGAAGCAATGAATTCGCCGATATATTTTTCGCTGGTACCATTTTGGTACACGTTAGCAGTGTCAATAAAATTCCCACCAGCTTCTACAAAATGCTCAAATATCTTCTTTGATCCTTCTTTAGAGGCTCCTGCAAGCATATTGCCCCAATCCTGGCCAAATGTCATACCGCCTAAACATAATTCTGAAACGCGCAATCCTGTTTTTCCGAGAAGTTTGTATCTCATGCTTTTACCCAAGCACCCCCTTTTGCATAGTCTTCGGCAAACTTGCATAGCATTGCTGTCTCATTGCTTTCAGTGATGATCTTCTAGAAGGTTGATTTGCTACATACTGTGTGCTAGTGATATTGTCTATGACCAGAATTGTGTTAGTCAAATTTGATTCCAAATTGCTTGAGATATCTTCAACATTTTTCTTGACTCTGTCACCTAAGAAAGCGTGTTCTTCTTCTTCTCCTCTCAATCTTTCCATACCTTCCAATAATGTCATTTCATTTATAAGTACACAGGTTTACAAATTATACAAATTACTATTGTTTTTCTCTTTTTTTGAGTCAAAGCTTTTTGAGCTTCCATCCGCCCTATCATGTAAAAGCATTATTTAGGGACATGATGGTGAGTGAGTAGAAATGCTTATTGCAGTTATTTTTATACATGTGTGCTGAGGCATTGCTCTAATAGTGCAACCGCATTCTATAACAAACCTGCAGCAAAGAAAGAATGCCGTCTTGCTTGGTCTTGCAATAGTCTTTCTATCTCTCTTTATCTACTCCAGTATTCTTAGACCTCTTTTAGAGCAATTATTGCCTGGATTACCACGAATTCCTGGCGGAATAGGGATCAAGACTCTCTTTATGATGTTGTTTAGCATATTTCATTCAGCTTACGTGCTAGGATGGCAACGCACTCTAGTATTCTTTGGGATAACGGTCGCTGTCACTTGGTGCTACGAGCACGTTGGTGTAGAGACTGGGCTAATTTATGGAGCCTATCACTATACTGATGCCTTAGGTGCAAAGCTTGGAAATGTTCCAATCGTCATTCCAATTGCTTGGTTTATGATGATATATCCAAGTTACATTATTGCTAATCTCATTGGAAGTGGCCGCACAATGATGACTAAGAACAATAACAACGATAGCCGGACCTCCCTAGCACAAATTCTATGGCTGTCGTTTCTGAGCGCTGTTGTAATGACAGCATGGGATTTAGTGGTTGATCCTTACTTGTCTGGCCCAACAGAAAAAGCTTGGATTTGGGAAGGTGGTGGTGGCCAATACTTTGGAGTTCCTCTGCATAACTTTGGTGGCTGGATACTAACAACATTTACCATCTATTTCCTCTTTAGGTTATTATCTGAACGTACGTTGCAAGCGCTCCCTAGCCGTCCATTGACTACTTCAATTATGCTTTTGCCACTGATAAGTTATGGCACAGTGATGGTAGCTAACATAATACCTGGTGAACCACCAGAGCTACGAATCATAGGACCTATTGTTATGGGAATCCCTCTAGCAATAGCTGCCGGTCGTCTGTTGATGAATAAAAATGAAGATACAACTTATGTCAAACAATCTGAGCAATAGTAGATCTTCATAACTATGCTAGTATTGTCTTCGCTCTCATGAATACAAGGAAAGGAGGCATGATTGGCCTTGCTATTATTTTAGGAATTGCGACATGCGGACTACTTAATTTTCTTTACTGTTTTTGATATATCGCAAACTTCCACTGTAAAGGTCTATCATTCTGCTTCGTCTCTTCAAAGATCCAAGATATAAGCAATATCTTGGTAGAGATATGCAGTATGACAATCATTTTGGTGGGATTGCATAATTCAATTCTTAGATTGGATTCTTCAAATGAACATAAAAGGATCCATGAGTGTTTGAAAGGATGTAATCCACAAAAGATAGCCTTTGATCCTCGCAATCCAAACCGTGCATACTGTGGCACTTTTGGCGACGGTCTATGGAAAACCGATGATAGTGGACAGATTTGGAATAGTATTGGAAAAGGCCTTATCTCTAGCCCTTATGTGATGTCTGTATCAGTCAGTTCTCCTGATCGTGAGAATAATAATAACAATAATAATAACTTTAGTAAGGTATATGCTGGGACTGAACCGAGCGCACTTTACATTTCAAATGATGGAGGTAATTCATGGGAAAAAATTGATGCCCTGAACAATTTACCATCATCCACATCATGGAGTTTCCCTCCAAGACCTTGGACTCATCATATTCGATGGATTGAACCAGATGCAAACAACCCCAACTATGTTTTCGTTGCCATAGAAGCAGGAGCTTTGGTAAAAAGTTTTGATGGCGGCAGAACGTGGATAGACCGAGTCAAGCATAGCCCTTATGATTCTCACACTCTATCTACACATCCAAAGGCTCCTAAACGACTGTACTCTTCGGCAGGTGATGGCTATTTTGAGAGCTTCGATTATGGAGAGTCATGGAATAGACCAATGGAAGGATTGAACCATCATTATCTTTACGGTCTTGCTGTTGATTCAGGTGATCCACAAAATGTGATTGTATCTGCTGCACTAGGACCCTCAACGGCCTACTCTATTGAAGATGCGGAATCTTTCATATATAGAAGAGAGGAGGATGGTAAGAGATGGAAGGCAATTTCAAATGGTTTTCCAAAGCCAAATGGAACAACAATTACAATCCTTGCTTCAAATCCAAAGACTGAAGGAGAATTCTACGCTGTCAATAACCGCGGTTTATTTACGTCCACTGATTCAGGCATTTCATGGAGAAGAATTGATATCCAGTGGCCTAATGAGTATGTTTTACAACCTCCTTCTGCACTTGCGGTTTTTGAGAACAAATAGTTGGTGTTCTTATGTACAAGACATAAAAAGATGACTTTGAAATATATACAATGACTTGCATTGTGATCGCTAATACTTATTATTATCATATTCTTGGCTCAATCTAGACGTTCAAAGCAATTTGAAAAGAGATGCATAGACTTTGAGGGTTATTATTATCGCTTTACTATGTAGATATCTGCAGTCTGTTTCTAACGCGGCATATCACACGCACCATTTTTACGCTATAGTACTTTAGTATTAAATATTAGAATCTTATATGAACGGTTAAGTAATGCTAGTATGACCAATAGCGAATATGATTTGGTTGTCATTGGAACAGGTGTAGCAGCTTCTCACGCAGCAAGCAAATGTAGTTCAGCCGGCTGGAAAGTAGCCATAATTGATTACAGACCATTTGGTGGAACATGTGCTCTAAGGGGCTGTGATCCCAAGAAAGTCCTTGTATCTGCAGAAGAGGCGATAGATTGGAATCATAGAATGCAAGGTAAAGGTGTGAGCAGCAAAGATGTACGGATTAACTGGCCTGAGTTAGCTCATTTTAAGCGATCTTTTACAGATCCTTTTCCCAAAGCAAGGGAAGAAGGATATCTAAAAGCAGGAATCACACCCTTTCACGGTCATGCTCGCTTTATTGCTCCAACAACTATCCAAGTTCAAGATAATAATGTATTGAGAAGCAAATACGCGCTCGTTGCAACAGGTGCAAAGCCTGCAAAGTTGAATATTCCCGGTGAAGAGCATGTTATGATAAGCGATCAATTCCTCGATCTTGAGAAAATACCTCCAAGGATTCTCTTTATCGGAGGAGGCTATATTTCATTTGAATTTGCACATCTTGCAGCCCGTGCAGGTGCTGAAGTGTTCATAATTCATCGTGGTATCCGACCCTTGGAAAATTTTGATTCTGATCTTGTTAAAAAATTAGTTCAGCGAACAGAAAATCTTGGCATTAACATTCAGTTGCAAACGCAAGTAAACAAGATAGAGCAAAACTTATCTGATAACAATTTTCTTGTTCATACGTCTCCTTTGGGCATTTCCTCCTCGTCCTCCTCGTCCTCATCTTCAGCAAATCGTGACAGTACTATATTTCAGGCTGATATGGTAGTACATGGTGCCGGGAGAACACCAGACCTCAGTGAACTTGATTTGGAGGTAGCAGGGGTTCAATTTGGACACAAAGGTGTTATTGTTAACGAGTATCTTCAAAGTGTTTCAAATCCAAAAGTCTATGCTGCTGGTGATGCTGCATCAAGTGGTAATCCACCATTAACACCCTCAGCAGAACTTGAAGGAAAGATTGCTGCAAACAACCTTCTCAATGGCAATCATGAATCAAGCGATACTAAAGGAGCAATACCAAGTATAGTATTTACAGTTCCACCAATGGCAGCCGTGGGTTTACAAGAAGAAAATGCGAAGAAACAAGGGCTTCAATTTAGAACAAATTATGGAGAAGATACATCTGGCTGGTACACTTCTCGTCGAGTTGGTGAAAGTCTCTCTGCATATAAGGTCCTCATTGAAGAAGGTAGTAATCGTATTTTAGGTGCTCATATAGTCGGTCCATCTGCTGAAGAGCAAATCAATATTTTCTCCTTAGCTATTCAGCGTGGAATTACCTCAGTAGATCTCAAAGAAACAATCTTTGCATATCCTACTGGTTCATCAGATATATCCTCTATGCTGTAGAATAATAACAAGTATTACATACAAGTGTGCCTAATAAGTAAATGATAGGATATGTTTTAAGAATTCTTTTCCTTCAAAATAATTTGAAGGACTTAACATGATGAGTTCACACCGTGATCTAGGATTAAACAAGAAGACAAAAAAGAAAAGGTAACATCAAGTTGATCTTATTAAATTTATATAGAAATAATGATAATAACTAAAAGAAGAAGAAGAAGAAAAGCATGACAATCAAAAATGAACCTAGAGAATTGACTGTCCCTGTCAATGTTGGTTCAGACCACATTCGCGGTTCTATTAAAGCTCCGATTGTTATAGTTGAATACGGCGATTATGAATGCCCCTATACAGGCATGGCTTATCCTATAGTCCTCGATATAATGAAGCAGTTTGGAGACCAACTATACTTTGTATTTCGCAACTTCCCTCTAAATGATATACATCCTCATGCTCAACATGCAGCAGAGTCAGCTGAAGCTGCTGCAGCTCAAGGCAAATTCTGGCAAATGCATGATTATTTGTTTGAACATCAGAAAGCTTTGGACGATACTCACTTGGTGAAGTATGCACAAAAAGTAGGATTAGATATCGATAAATTCAAAAAGGAAATGTCAGAACATGTTTACGCTTCTCTAATAAATAAATCACTAAAATCTGGAATTGATAGTGGTGTTGAAGGTACGCCAACTTTCTTTGTTAATGGGGTACGTTATGAAGATTCATGGGATTTTGACACATTTTCTAATATGTTGAAGAATCTAACCCGATAGACCTAGTAGTAGATCATAAATACATATCAGACATATCTCTTCCAATCATGTAATAGAAATCGATACGGGATAGATTCTAATGTGAATTACTAGCTGAATATGTCAGAAATATTAGTTACGCGAAAAATTTTTTTGCAATTGTACCTCTCTATGAATATTTTTTGGCATACAAATCACAATATAATCAATGAATTGCAATACATAACGATAGAGAGAGGGGTGAGGTTCATCAAATTGGTATCCTTGACCCTATCTAAAATCTTAGATACTTGATCTATCAATATATATTTTCATAATGATATATGTTCTCGAACCTCGATCATCGGAATGTCTCTTGGACTCTATTATCCAAGCTAGTACCACCACAGCCGAGAGTATTATTATCCTAATACACGACAACGAAAAGCATTGTCTTCTAATATATGGACCAGTCGTTTGGTGGCGGAATGTAGTAGTAGGAAGAGTATACCCATGACTACAACTAACCTCTGGCCAAAATTGCCACTGGCAGAGTGGGAAGACACCTATCACACGCTGCACATGTGGACCCAGATCATCGGCAAGATCCGGCTCGCACTCACTCCACTACAGAATCATTGGTGGAATTGTACTTTGTATGTAACTCCTCGCGGACTCACGACATCAGCC
>DASTUU010000251.1:0-2092 GCA_035759485.1 Nitrososphaeraceae archaeon | reverse complement strand
ATTAAGAATTGAGCAAATTTCATTGAGCTTCAAATCTTTGTTAACCGATGGTATATACTCTAATCTAGTCTGGTTCACAGGAAAGTCTAATATATTTTCTATATTTTCTTCATATTTCAACATTCTTGATATCTCGCCTAGTATTATTCGATCACTAATGAACTGGTTCGAATTTTCCAATAGAACTTTTCGTGTCATATTCTTGTACATCAAACCAAGAATTTCGTCGAAAGTATCACCTGTTTGAAAGGTAACAATCTTATTTTTTTGGATCGATAACGTAGAAAAATTGGTTCTAACTTTCATACCAACTTGAAGCAATTTTCTAGCAGAGATCGAAAACCAATCACTGTCAAATTCGGTACGAAAGATTGAGAAAGCCCTTCTAGAATGTTTCCAGTCCTCCATCAAATCCTTGAATTTAGTACTCTTTTCTATAATCGGAACAGGACTAAACATAATATCTTCCACCTTAGATTCGTATTGCATTTTCCGTGTCGGGTTTTTTCGTATATGAGCCAACAGATCATACCCACCAACTATGCCAACTATGTTATTGTTGTCCAGAACTACAATTTGATCCACACTTGATTCAGTATATTCTGCACACATTTCTGTAGCAAGCCAAACTTCTCTATCACTGTCGATGAAAACGCATGATGTATCAGTTAAACCCTTTAAAAACAGATCCTCAATAGTTTGCTCTCTTATAGGTCTCGTTGCTTCTTGATTCGGATCAAAATCAAGCAATTTTTAGCTACTAATATATGCCGTCTGACAATATTAAATATTTCCCATCGTCATCTTGCAGCTTATATCATCAGCAACTTTTCCGTTACTGATTCGTTCCCATGGTTTGTCGTAATATATGTGAGAATATATTCCAAAATAGTAGTTGGCGAGTCGCATTATTCAGTTGGTAAGAAATATTGCAGAAGATGTGAGTGTTACTTTATCACCAAAAATATATTTTGTGAATGTTGTGGAATGCAGCTAAGAGTTACTCCAACTAAAAGAGAATAGATATCGTATTCATGATATACTTCTAGTTTTATCTTGGAAGTGAAAAAATTAGGAGGGGGATTCTTTTTTGTTCAGGTTATGCCACAGTCTTGAGGCTAAACTCATCTACTATTGGATTTTCCGGAGGCTGGGCATTTACTGACACTATTTGCGCCCTTATTGTATAATTGCTGTTACCTGTGAAGAAAGGTCCTTCAATATGATATGCTCCAGTACTGCTAAAGTCAGGTCCATAAGATATAGTCTCTTTACCACTGCCTCTTACCAATTCAAGGGCAAGTGCTTCGCCACCTGTAATGTATGTATCTGAGAATACATTGTTGCCCATATCTCCAGTGACGTTATCATTTCTGGATATAGTGATATTGTATGTAAGTGGTGTTGTACGGTCTAAAGGTAGTGTTAATGGTTTGATGCTAAGCAGTGTCCTGAAATCCTTACTAAAGTCCCAAACGGGTCCTGTGCCTGATGATAGTTCAAAGTTATTGCCTCTTTCTAACGCGGCACTTACAGATACTACTCCAGCTCTCCATGGATGAATTATACAATGATATGTAATTTCCCCAGACCTGTCAAATGTATATTGAAAGAAAGAGTTTGCAGTTGCAGACATTATACCTGAGTTGAATACAGTACCGATGTCAGAAGCATTAGGTGATCCACTTGTAACTGTGTGGGGTTGGCCAAAATCGTTGTTAAACCATGCAACTGTAGTACCTGTAGGAATAGCAATTGCGGGTGGATAATAATGATATGCACTTTCTCTTTGTGCTGCCCCGGGTATGATGCTTATTGCGTACGTGGCAGCTATGTTCTGTAGTGTTGCCATATTTCCAACTTGAGCTGTTACAACATTTGCAGTACTTGGTATGAATCCCACCGAAACAACTATTGCAGAAATGAGAAAAACAAGAGCTCCGAGTATTCTGCTATTATATATCGATCTCTTGTGCATTAGTTTTTATTTACAAAAGTAATTTATAAGAGTATATTCTAAAAATTATAAAGTGCCACTCCCAATCTCTACTTAGATGTAATTAAGCGTAGTGAAAATGCTATTTCAGTTGGA
>DASTUU010000250.1:0-2803 GCA_035759485.1 Nitrososphaeraceae archaeon | reverse complement strand
GTGCCGAGAACCCGATTTTGGCTCCTTTCTGCTATAGCGATAGCTATCCTTAGTACAACTATCTTATTGTTATCTTACAATAACAACACTCAAAGCCTAGCTGGAGCTCAAGACAATAATGATTTCTCAAAAAAGAATACTGTCGGTGGACATATCCCAGGTTACAGTATTCTAGAAACATCAGGAGATGTTTTGGATCCAATTTCGTTGAATGTTACTATCAAAGACGCAGTGGTTGATCCTATGAAGTATTTGCGTGAATTTAATTATGGCAGAGTATCTGAATTACCTAACGGAACTACACTAAGAGAATTCACACTCGTTGCGTCCGATGACAAGGTTAAGGAAATTTCACCAGGAGTGTTCTACAATGTATGGACATTTAATGGGACCATACCAGGACCCACCTTACGCGCAACCGAAGGTGACCTCATTAGGATTAATTTCATAAATAATGGCTCAAAAAGTCACACAATACATACTCATGGAATCCATAAGGCGGATATGGATGGGGTATTTGAAACTGTAGGAGCAGGTGGAAGATTTACGTATGAATTCACGGCGGAACCTTTTGGTGTATTTCCTTACCACTGTCATATGCAGCCCCTAGAAGAACATATAGTACATGGTTTGTATGGCGTCTATATTGTAGATCCTAAAACACCACGACCTCCTGCAGATGAAATGGTAATGGTAATGAATGGTTACGATACTGATTTCGATACGGAGAACAACTTCTATACTGTAAACGGCATTCCCTACTATTATATGCATCATCCAATCCAAATAGAAAAAGGCCAGCTGGTAAGGATTTACTTAGTAAACATACTGGAGTTTGACCCTATAAATAATTTCCACCTCCATGCAAACCTGTATCAACTATACAGAAGCGGGACGAGTCTTGTACCCGACGAATACACTGACATGGTTACAATGAGCCAAGGCGAAAGGGGTATACTGGAATTTAAGTACAAATTTCCGGGACAATATATGTTTCATGCTCATAAAACCGAATTTGCCGAAAAGGGTTGGATGGGATTATTCCTAGTTAAGGATCCGATGTCTAGTGTACCAATATCCAACGAAACTTTGATTAGAAACAATGTGACCATGAATGATTATCCACAAGAACTGTCGTTAGATCAAAAAAGAGGAGGCGACATTTAACTTATGAGAAGTGAAGACCTAAGAAAAAAAGGAGAAACAATGAAGGAAAATTATGATGACGACTACAAAAACAAGGAGAAGGAAGTAAATTCAGTTTATAAAAAATGTTTACACAGAAAGAACACAGTGATAGTAGCTGCTTTCATTCCTTTTATAGCGCTTGCCGTAATGATCTTCCTACTATTTAGTCCTACATTGCAGTCATTTATAAATTCAGGAGTACCTTTGCCTGAGATTGCTATTGAGAAGATAGAGTTTCGACAAAATCCAAGTCAGATTATAGCATTTATCCGTAATGCCGGTCCAACCGAGGTCAATATTGCACACGCAGATGTTAATGACAGAATTCATGCCGCCGCGATAGAACCAAGTAAAACTCTATCTAGGCTGTCTGATGCAAAAGTTATAATCCCTTTTTCTTGGAACCCTGCAGAACCTTATGAAGTTGGCATAACTACAGACGATGGTACAAGGTTCAGTAAGACTATTGAGGCTGCTGCTCTTGCACCGAATCCTGATTCTCAACAGATAGTATTCTTTGCAGTAATAGGAATCTACGTAGGAATCATACCTGTTATGATTGGGTTGCTTTGGTATCCATTTATACGAAGCATGAGTAGGAATAAGTATAATTTCTTTCTCAGTGTGACAGCGGGATTACTCGTATTCTTGGGTATTGATGCATTGATCGAAAGCAACGAAATAGCAATAGTGAATGTATCTCCCATTTTCAATAGTCAAATGCTGATCGTTATAGTTACTACTATTTCTTTTATTGCATTGCTGTACGCATCAGAAAAACTTACTCAAAGAGCCATAAAGAAATCTACGTCATCTGCAGCAGAAACAACATCAACTTACACCTCTTATTCAAATTCTAGTACTACTAATCCTCCTTATACAAGATTACAAACAAATCAACTACAGATGCAAGAATTCGTAAAACCCTTAGCAATATCTTTAATGGTAGCAATTGGAATTGGTTTGCATAACTTTGGAGAGGGACTAGCTATTGGAGCAGCTGTCTTGTTGGGTGAAATCGCTCTAAGTACTTTTTTGATAATTGGGTTTACTTTACATAATACTACAGAGGGACTTGCAATAGTAGCTCCACTGGCTAAAAGCAGGAAATTAATGTTACGAAGACTAGTATTAATGGGCATAATAGCTGGAGCACCGACTATAGCAGGAGCTTGGATAGGAGGATTCTTGTACTCTCCTGTTGCGACCATAATATTTTTATCAATTGGAGCAGGAGCAATATTCCAGGTCGTATATTCTATTGGTTCCTGGGTGTTACGTCCTAATAATGACCATGACAAGAACAGGAGAATCGTATCAGTGGATATATTCACAATAGTTGGTTTTGCAATAGGAATGATAATAATGTATGCAACAGGGTTGCTTGTATGACAATGAAACAATTGAGAGAACTAATAGATGAGTTGAAATGGTGATAATAATTGGTTAGTCATGCTATGGACAAGGAATCAATGTTGCCTAAATATACTAGACTCGAATCGATCCGTTATGCTAATCATATAAAGAAAGAAGGTGCCAGCACTGCTCGAATGGAAGACTATCTTGAAGTCATATACGAGCTAGTAGAACACAAAGGTTATGCTACTACAATAGA
>DASTUU010000249.1:0-13138 GCA_035759485.1 Nitrososphaeraceae archaeon | reverse complement strand
AAAAATCGAGAATAAAAGTTGGATCCTATTATTAGATTCTCCTAGGTTGCTTCTTCTCATTTACAAACTGCTCTTGCCACTTCTCTTCTTCTGGAAAGAGTAAGCGGCAATAGAGGATAGATGTATGTGATAAGTCTGGCTTAATAGAATATGCCGTTGGTAGCTGTCTCATCTTCTTCCTCTGTTTGTTGCTGTTGTACACTCTCGTCTAACTTTTGCAATGTGTTTATCTGTATCAGCGCAATTCTAACAATCATTACAATTACCAATAATAAAAAAAGAAGTTATCTTTTAGTTTTTAGTTAAACTGAACTTGTTGAGAATACTTTTGATAGTATAGTGCAGTTAGTGATATAGCTACAGCATTTGTTCATATCGTGTCAGATTAATATCAATCGTGTACCTTTTAAGCATACGTCAGGAATTTATAGTGTATTGTTTGTTTGTCATTATTTGCTTCGATAGCGGATTGAGCTATGAAGTGAAAATTTGTGATGACCTCGATAGTATGTACACATGGTTAGCTGTTGGCTAAATACATCGTGAATAGGAAGAGAAATGAAGACCTTACTGGGTGTAGACTAGTGTGGCCTAGCAAATAACCGATGACATCAGTAGACAGATGGAGTAAAACAGCCTGAACGTCCACGAAAATATAGTATTAAAGGATTCCGGCAAGATATACTAACCCGTAAAAAGGCTGTCAACAGTTTAAATTATGTTGCTGATGGGAGGCATATAGAGTATGAACAACAACCATTCATTCACATGCAGCAGCGTTGTTATGCTTGCTGTATTGGTAATTGCTACTATGATGTCGCTGACAAGTGTAGGAAAGATGGAACCCAGCTACGCCCAATCAACATTTGATACTCCTTCGAGTCCTGACGGTACACCAGATGCGAGTTCTCCGACTGGAACAGGGACCACAGACGATGAAGAAAACTTTCAACAATTTATGCAGTGCTTATTTGGAGGAGAGGCCTCTGAAGAAGACATATCAAGTGCATTGGGCGGCAGTAGCGATTCTACTCCAACTGAGCAAGAAATCAGAGACTGTTTTGCCCCTCTGTATAATACAGGAGGAACAACTGGTACTGCAGCTACAGCTGGCGGCGGTTCTGCTGACGAAGCCGATGATTCTAGTCCATCTGAAGATGAAGACAGCAGCACTGACAGCCAAATGTCAGACAATGAAGAGGGATCTAACTAATAGTTAGGATTACAAGTCTGGAGATTTACAATACAAGGCTTTTTACAGAAGCTCAGACGAGCTTCCACCCAGACTCATTTTTTCTTTTTATTGTCTTGCGCAATGACTCACATAACCTCCAACTTGTAGCTGGTGGGTCGGTGAGCTTTGATATGTAGTCTTTAGTTCTTATTTTTATAAGAAATGAAGACACGTTCTATATCTAATTTTTGAGTTATGTTGCTGTTGTATTAGATTTTTTTCATTTCTAATATTATCCAAGATATATTTTAGATTTGGGTCATTTAGAAGTTTATTCATGAATCCTCTAACAATATGTGCCGTAGTTCTGTCTGCAGCACCTTTTCCTCTGTGCTGGACATTTACTACATATTCATAGACAAATGGATTAATATAAAGAGAACAAACTTCATAAATCCAATTAAAGAAGGCATTAGGAGTTTTGTCTTTCATCATCTGGCTTCTTCTTTTTTCGAAAGTGTTTGCAATTATCCTCAGATTATAAAGATATGCCTTTTTACCAGTCTTTTGATCTATCCCAGTGAATAATAATGTATTTCTATTATCATAAATTAAACCAAAGGATACATTATATGGCATCTTAACATGCCCATCTTTAGAAGCATACTCAAATAGTTCACTCATCAATAACTGTAGCAAAGTATAGAAACGTTGAGCTTGTTTCTCTTTTTCAACTTGTGCTTCCTTTTTTTCTTTGCCAAACATAGTCCTATTTTTGAACAATATTAAAACAGATCAAAGAAGTTATTAAGATATCATTACTTCTGAATATATTTAGTTTGTCCCCTTGAATAATAAAGGCTCTATCTTTGCATCTAAAAGATTCAATGTAAGGTCGTTTGAGATGCTATTCCAAGGACTTTTTTGTTGTTAGACCAAATCTAAGCAAATAATAGTTTGTCAGAATTTATAGTTGATCTGAGTAGAATACATGATATATTATCTAACTCTTTTTGAAACTGTTCTGTTTATTTCACACAGAATTTCTTCTGTCTCTTGATTAGGACTATCGACTAGATTATCTGGTAAACCGCAGAATAAGAAGGTTTAGTTACTAATTTTTCTTCGGAGCCAAGATGAATTTTGTCTCTATATATTTCCCTTTATCACATTAGAGTCATTTGGTAACTCTATTTCCTTTAGATCCTTTCTTTTATTGTCTCCTTTCTTGGATAAATTTCCTGGTTCTGATAGTCGTTCTAATTCTTTTTTATTATTTCTGGATACTATCCTTCGGTGGTGGTATTGTGTTAACCTACGCCCTTTATCTTTATCATTATTATTAACCATTGTCTATCTCTTTTTTATTACTCATTCTGGGTCTAAATTCTAATTGTACTCCATATATTACGTTATAATTAAAGGTAATGATTCATTAGGCAATATAGGAAAACTCCACAATGTGTCAGTATGATGTCCTTGGAGACATCTATTCTCTTCTTATTATTCTAGTTTTATCATAGTATACGGATCTAACATCTTTTGCAAAGAGTGAATATAGGAAGTGATTAGGAGGGTAAAAGAAATAATTTTTAAGTTGGTATCCATAGATGCATCGTGATTATAATCTTGATTTGGGCATGTGTCTTGTATGGACTAGCGGACTAGCGACTAGAGTAAATACTGACAACAACTTTCATGACCAACACTCCACTCTCACCTGTCACCATAATGTTTCACATAGGAGAATTGGAATAGATTATCATTAGTTAGACGCCTTTTTCCAAAGTAATACTTGGTGATACTATTATCGGGTAGTAAGTACAAACTGCGTTGTAATTGTAGATATATGTGAAAAATTCTAATATGTATTTATGTTATAATTATATCGTGGGAATCAAAGAATGGTTTCTTAAAAAAATAAAAAAACAGCCATTAACTGAAGTTGACGAGACAATTCGAGTTTCAACATCTAGGGCAGATTACAAAGAAAAGAAGCCTGAAGACACATTATCTGAAGAACACACGATAACTTCCCATCAGACCACATCTGCAACTTCCAAGCTGGAACAACAATCTTCTAATATTGCTCCCAAGGGAGAAGAAGAGGTAGTACAAGTAAATTCTACGCAGAACGAGCTCTCTGAGTCAGAGCAAACCACAGGCAAAATTCGAACATCGGTAGAAACAAAAACGGTCTCTTTACAAAGATTGAGTCCTGAGGCTATTCCTAGGTACGCGAGGATATTAATACCTCATGATGGCTCCGAAATATCGGATAAAGCATTAGCCCACGCTATCTATCAGTCAAAGATATCCAATGCTGAAATTGTTATTTTAAATGTAGTAGAACATATTGAAAGTAAGGAATCTTCAACGGTAACAGCTACTGTGAGAGGTGAAGGGAGAGAGTCTGATAAAACAGAAAGAGGAAATTTGGAAATCACAATGGAAGGAGGGGTAAAACAATTGATAGAAGAAAAAATAAGGTTATGCAAAGAAGCTGGAGTTACAAGTCAAGTATCTTATAAAATACAAACAGGAAAACCAGTTGAGGAAATAGTTAAACTGGCAGAAGACACGAATATTGATTTGATAGTTATGGCAAGTAGTAGAATCACTTCGCCAGTAATGGTTCATGGAAGTATAACTAGAAAAGTAATGGATGGTACCAAAAAGCCTGTCCTTGTAATACGTGAATAATTAAAGAGATCTTTCAGAGCCTTGTGGTAACGGACTAAAAAAGAAGACTACATTAGATGAGCTAATAGAGAGATGCTAGCCTGTTTGCATGGTACAGTTTTAATAGCGATATTTGTGCACTAATATTCAAAAAGCCTAGTAGCAGGGTAGGTTGGATTTGTGCTGAGAAACCACAACCAGTGCAACATTTCTTATATTCGAATCTTACTCCTTTAGGTAGTTTATTATTGTGATGCTTAATCACGATTAAGTTATGAACAGTTTGCCAAGGAAAAACATGCAAATAGATAACTACTTTGTCATGCCTTTACTAACGAGAGAATATAATATGTTTCTATCAGTAAACAGACTTCCAAACAATATACCTGCATCAGCCAAACCAGATCCTAGGGCTGCTCAGGCTTTACAAGAGGGTCTAGGAGGACAATTTGGAGAAATGAGAACAATGATGCAATATCTCTTCCAAAATATGAATTTTAGAGGAGATGCCAAATCATATCAGGATTTGCTGAGAAGTATAGCAGCGGAAGAAATGGGTCATGTGGAGCTTGTGGCAAATACCATCAATGTACTGCTTGAAGGAGCATCAACTCCATCTAAGCAACCAGAAGAGCTTCCATTATCAGTTGCCTTAGAATCACCTAACATCCATCATTTCCTAGTTGCAGGACAAAGCTCAAGGCCTGTAGACGCTGCTGGAAATCCTTGGTCTGCTACATACGTATATGATAGTGGTAATTTAGTTTTGAATATGATTTACAATTTAATGCTTGAAGCAACAGGCAGACTACAGAAATGCAGACTTTATCAAATGAGCAACAATAAAGCATTTAGAGCGACTGTATCGTATCTAATTGTGAGAGATTTAACTCATGAGAAGCTGTTTGCAAAGGCATTGGAAACATTCGGTGTTCAATGGAATAAGGCTCTGCCAATACCTAGAATAGATACTTCTGGAATGAAAGAAGTTAAAGAATTGGAAAGGAAGAACTTGCATAACCAAATGTGGACCTTCACTAATAAAAATGAAACATCCGGATTAGCAGATATCTTTAAAGGTTCATCTCCTTTTGATGATGGAGGCGAATTAGAAGTAATAGATGGTCATCCTGAAGGTGCAAATATACCATTCATGCCAGATGCTCCACAAGAATTTGCTTCTGGACTAGATACAGACTTGAGGAAACTAGCCCAGCAGGTTCGGAATGTTGAAAGAAGAGCAAAGGCGACGACGACTACAAAAGAAAGGAGATGAAACGAAGGCCGATCTAGCAACAGAGGCTAGTTGCTAGAGCGACCTATTGATTTCTAATATCATTAGCAGCTTGTTTTAATTCGTCTGCGTTTCTTGAATTTATTACTGCACAATATCCCAGCTTGGCAAATTCTGTAGCTATAACGTAGTAGTGATTCTTAAGCTAAATAGCCCTCTTTTTCAGTAACTTTGACTTCGATCGATTAGTCAGCGCCAATCGTCCATAATATACACATTATATCGATTGTAACCTTCATCATTTCCTTTTTGCATTTCAACTCCTAGCATATCAATATGAAAACCATTTGATAACATCTTGGTATAAGCCTGGTGACGGGCTAAATTTACACCTGCTACAAGGCGTGTCATTTTATATTCTGTCGCAAATGTTTCAGAAACTTTTAGCAGATTTTCAAAATCTCTTCTAGCACTGGGTCCAGGCTTAACTGCACCAAATTTGATATAGCAGGTACTACTGCCAGCTTCAGAACCAGCACCACAATGACATACGGCTAAACCAATTAGCGAGCTATCTTCATCATTACAATCATTTTTGTCACTATCTTCCCGTCTCCAAAGTAATATTGTGTCACCAAGGTTTTGTTTTTTGACAGAACGAATTTCAGTTTCTAAATTCAATCCTTCGTAGACACTATTTGTCAGTTTATTACATTCCTCAAGAAGATGTTTTTCATCCTTGTGAGTACGTTCAGATACTTCCTCAGAATATCTAGACCATTTCAAGTTACTAGCCTCATTATTTCCTAGCTGAGTCACCTCTTTGGACACAATAGCTGTAAGAAAACGAGGCCAAAAGTCAAACTTTTGATATAAACTTATATGCTTTGGGCTATTTGCAAATGTGAACAATCCTGCAAGTTTAGTATTCCATTTAGAAAATAATTGCATTGTAGGTTCCATAAGACGTTTAGCTACGCCTTGACTCCAGTAATCAGGATGTATAGTTAATGGTCCAAAAAACCCTACACTTCCCCAATTTGCTGTAAAATTAGTCCCTATAAGCTTGCCATCAGCCGTCTCTGCCGCGTATGCGGCTAATGGGTCTGAATGAAAACGAGTTCTGATATAGTCTGCATCTCGAAAGATAGCCATAGGGTCTGAAAGACCAAGAAACGCGCCAAAAGCTAGTCTAAATATATATTCCGCTTCTGATAAATCATTTTCCTTAAGTGGGCGTATAGAGATATTCATATTGCAATATAGTACTCCGGGTAAAGATAATATCTTTATTAGGTATCCATCTATTTCTCGTGAGATTAGAACCGTATACTTACAAACAGTTAACATTATGACAATACGCCCTCCAAACGTCTTCCAGTTATTCCTAGAATTAACATTTCTACACCGTTTATCAGGAGTGCCACAGATAATACAAGTGCTAGGAAAAAGATACCTAATGCAGGGGACACAATAATAATAACGGCTAAAATAATACTCAGTACTCCAATACCTATCGTGAGCACCTTATACCATTTAGAAATACTTCTTCTTGTTTTATCATAATAACGGATGGCCAAACCCTGTATTTAACGATAAACTCAGTTGAGCGGGAGAGGTTAAGAGTCTATGAACTAGAAGCAAAAAGTGAGAAACAACAAGAACAATTTACAAAAGCATTTGCAGAAGCAAAGGCAACAATTAATCAAATGTCAAAAAGCATGTTTGAATTAATGGAGAAAGTTGAGAGGTTAGAGAAGAAAAGCAACAAGAACTAATTCTTTATTTCTTTTCCCCCAACTTTTAATATCTTAAGACTTGGCGGGTTTGGCTTTATTTCAGGTTTTTTAACATCATTTGCTTTTGTAACTTCTAATGTAGCACAATCACCTCCCCATACAATGGTTAACTCTCTTGACATAATTATTCCACCTTCTGCTTGATTTCAGATTATAATATCATGTTTTGTCGTTTAGTCAATTTTTAAGCTTAAATGCTTAGACTTAGTGCATCTATAATATTATGCTGATAAACATTGAATGGTTCAAAAACTTGCATCCTCTCACAATAATTGATAAATCCTAAAGCCTTACAATCTTCATATGACATTTTCACGTCATGATCAAAGGCATACTTCAATTCTTCAACTCTTGTATCTATAGCGAACATCTGATCAGGGCTTAATTCAGAAGTTGTATGAATGCTGACATGGGGGATAAAGGTAGGAATATGAGCATTAGCCATTCCAACCCAACTTGCTTAGTAGCACTAAAGAATAGGACATAAATTATACTAACAGCGATTGGTGAAGTGAGCAATAATGGGAACAATACGTCTCCAAAATACCCTTGGAATGGAAAGATATAATATATCAATGGTACGCCCATAAGTACAGCGTATTTTAGTCTACCCATTCTAAATCTATATTGACCTAGAAGGATCGCGGTACTCCCCCACATAAATAAGAATGAAGATATTGACAGAGCATCAAATAGCACAGATAATGAGCCGGTAAATGTCGATCCGCCCGAATCTGTCACATATCTAGTAATTGGATATGGTCTTATATCGGGTCGCGCTGCCCCGGAACCCGTAAGATAGGAGTCTAGGTATATGAGAGAGACTACGAGGTTGCATGAGACCAGTGAGAAAGATATGGTATACATAAGGATTACGTAATTCCTTTTTGCAGAACCTAACCAACTTGCAAATAAAAAAGCCAGTGGTGAAAGAAATGCCAATGCTGAAAGATGGCTAAGATATGTTTGGACATTTAATAAAAAGAGACTGTATTTGTTTACTAGGATCATTTGGAGATTAATCGCTAGTATTATGGCGACTGTTAAAATCAGTGTAAAGCCAATTAATACTTGAAAATACTTAATACCAAATGGCAGCGCCTGTTTGTAAGCATATGTTGCACTAGTCTTTCTAACCGAATTCAGCAAAATGGTACCCCCTACTACAAATATTATGGAAAAAATCACAAAAACTGCAATGTTTAACCAGGTTGGAATCCTGACTCCACTGTACGTAGAGAACTCGACAATCATTGAATCTAACACTGCAAGTGCTGTGAAAACTAAAATGAAGATAAGTGCAGTATTTTTACTCAACGATAGCGTGGCGAATTTTATCATTTTTTCTTTTGCTATCTGAAAAAGAAAGGATCTTGACAAATGTATATACCTCAGAATCCAATCACTTCTAGTTTAGGTTATCGAAAATAATAATAGAGATACCATCAAAATATATTCAATCCATGGTTTTCAATGGGCTTCTTTGTACGTTTGGGAAATATAAGGTAGCCACATGTTTCTTGATTTCTTTTTTGCTTTCGTCAGTTTTTCTTGTCACTTTTGGACAGCAGAACGCAGATGCCGTCGAATTGTTTTCAAAAGATGATAAACCTTTTGACGTACCGTATGACACATGGGTATCTAAATTTTGGAATTGGTCGGTTGGGTTGAATTCGGATGAATCTACTCCAACACCAGACGGCTGTTTAATCAATAAATCAGACTCGATGGTAATGTTAATGGGGACAACAGTAGACGATTCGCCTCATCAGATATGCGAGATTTCTTCTAAGCAAGGTGTTATGGTACCCATGTGGGGTGCGTGGTGCGATACTGGAGACCATAAAGGCTTATCGGACGAACAGTTGACGAAATGTGCAAGGGAAGAATACAACCTTGGGAATATAGGATCTCAGGTCAAGGTTGACGTCGTCCTGTTTCTTCGCTTGACGTAGGAATGTCTTTGATATCCGGATCCTTGGACTACGATGTAAACTTAGTAACGTTACCGAATTTTACTCTAAAGGATTCAATATCACGATACCCGATGACTCTCAATGTGCCAACTGCGTGCCCGGAACGTGGCGCGCAGGTAGTCATGGATGGTGGGTCTTCCTGAAACCTCTACCTCCCGGAGAGCATACAATCTCTTACAATATACGTGTGACTCCAACAGGTGCTCTTACTTCGCCAGGGACTAATCCACACTTCGCTGATATTACATATTTGATGAAGGTAAAGTGAATAAGGCATCATATCACGAATTAACGAACAGGAAAGGTTCATAACATCAATTCTAACGCCAATTAAACAAGTTAATCCTTCCTATACCGTTACCTACTTGCTTACGACCATACATTCATGCCTCATGGGAGGCTAACAACCTATATTGTTATATAGTGAAATTATTCAGCAAAGACATCAAATGGAACAATACATGATAGGAGTTTCAGAGCTAGATGTAGAAGGATCTAATCTTCAAGAGACTTCTGGTGTATACAAAATAAACCATGCAGATATAGGAGTGTTGTATGACGAAATTACAGGGTTTGTTACTCGCTGACTTTCCAGGTGTTAGTCTAGTTCTTACAATCTTTGTTATCTTTGTTTTGTTTTTTGCATCTCTAGTCATTGCAGAGTGAAAAATAGCTTTTAACGAACTTCACTTATCATATTGCAGTAAATCCTAATATCTTACCATGTGTCTGATAGGGTATTGGGGCTAAGAAAAACTCAATATCTATTTACTTCCGTTGTAAAAAGCCTAAATAATTCCTTTCATAAGAACGACTATAATTGCAGCACTATAGCAAAATATCAGTCGCAGTTCTCATTGTATTAATTTCATTTTTATCCTGGTTTAATTGGGGCTCGCAGACTTTCGCTCAGACAAATGAGTCGGCCCAGGATACTGGTAGTCTGACATCACAATATACTACTGGCGAGGGGGCTACCGCTGGAACCATAGAAGAGCAATTAGAATTGGCCAAAGAAAAAATAGCCAATGCAAGGCAGGCGGGAGTTTATGGATCTCCTACATCATCGATGAATTTTGATATGTTTATGAGCAGTTTTGCTAATAGCATTTTCAATGGAACATCTATTTTCGGTGGAGTAGGAACGAGTATGGTAAATGGTGTAAGAGTAAGTGGAATAGGTTTGGATAAAAGTGGAAGTCAATTATCTGTCACACTTAGCGGAGCGCCAACAGAGGTAATAGGAGTAAATAACACCGCTGGTACGAGGAATGATACAATGGTAACGACTACTACAAATTTCTCCAATTCAGTCTCCCTAATAGCCATGAGAATCCCAATAAATATGGCAGATATACTTTCGCTGGCGGCTGCTGCTTCTTCAAGTCAAGATATGACCAGTGATTTGGTGACAGGAAACATGAATTTCAGTGTTTTTCCTTCAGATAGTTTCAACCCATTTTCATTGTTAAATAATTTGCAAATTGGAAGTACTAGTATAACTAATGCTGATTGGTCAGTACCTCAAACGGTTACAATGAATTTGGTTGGAGGTAACAGCAGTCAAGAGCAACAACCTTACTCAAACAATACATCAGCAGCAGATTTCTTGTTTGTTTCAGTTATTCCTTATACTGGACTAGACTCGTAGTTGATAATGTAATGCAACAAATATGTTTCGAATAGAAAAGTCACTAAATCCACAAGAGATCAGTATTTTACTTTACTGATGCATTTACCTTAACTTCATGCTTCATATTATACATTGCAGGACACCTTTCTTCTGCTATCTTCACTAATTTTTGTAGCTGTTGTTTGTCAGCATTGTCACTTTGAGCTTCAATCTCGAAATTAATACCCTCAGTTATTGGCTCATCTGCCACATCAAATGTTTTTGCAAAGTTAATAATACATTCTGTATTCACATTCAGTTTTGACAATTTTATACCTTTGGTGGCTGCTACACTCACAAATGTAGCAATGAAACATGATGTAATACCAGCTACACAATAAGCCATTGGACCTAGTCTATTTCCGTTTCCACCTAGAAATGATGGAGAGTCTATTTCAATTACTTGCTTACCTTTCTCATATGCTAATTCGGTTTTGAATTGGTAGCCTTTGCTAGGATCAAGATTCCATTCTCCTTGCAATTTTACTGGTTTTTTAAGAGTTAACTTGTCTCTTTTACCATTCTCAACTGTCTGGGATATTTTGTTTAAGTCCGTGTTATTGATAATGTTAGCAGCAGTAGACATGTCTTCTTAATTGAGAAACCTTCAGACTTATTATTTTTAGCAGACATAAATTCTGTGCAATGCAGTACAAACTCAGACTATATATCGTAAAGTTTTGTTAAATGGTTTACAATATGATATGCTATCATGATAACTTAAACAAGCCATACACCGATAACAATAACAGCAATATCATATATCAACCCAAAAGGAGTTTTCTTACAATGCCCATAGATAGTATATGTGAACTAAAGGCGAAAATAGAATGAGAAAACCAAATGTTATAGTTATAGGTGGAAGTTTTGCTGGTCTTACAGCGGCATTTGAAATAAAGCGTTTATTGAAACATAAAGTAGATGTTACAGTCATTGCAAGACAAGACCAATTTGTATTTATTCCATCTTTTATTTGGATAGTACCAGGTTGGCGTAGGCCAGAGCAACTAACATTTGATTTAAAGTCTGCGCTAGAATCCAAAAATATACAATTCATAAATGCAACCCTATTAGAAATCAAACCTGAGCAAAATACTGTAGTAACAGCAAATGCTGGTAATTTCAAATATGATTACCTTGTAATATCCACTGGTCCTCACTTTGATTGGGATGAAGTGCCTGGTATGGGTCCTGACAAACAAGGATTTACTCAGTCAATATGTTCTCTGCCACATGCAATTGAAGCAAGAAAAGCATGGAAGGAATTTATCAAAGACCCAGGCCCTGTTGTATTGGGTTCAACACAGTACGCTAGTTGTTTTGGAGCAGAGTACGAAATAGCTTTCAACATTGATAGAGCATTACGTGAAGCAAAAATTCGAGACAAGGTTTCTGTTACCTTTATTACCGCAGAGCCATTTTTGGGCCATTTTGGAATTGGAGGAATGGGAAAAGGTCAGAAAATGGTTGAATGGTTTTTTAAGAAACTAAAAATTGACTGGATTACTAATGCTGCTATAAAGGATGTAAAGCCAAATGAGATCAATCTTGTTGACGGAAGGATAATACCATTTAAATTTGCAATAATTATACCACCGTTCAAGGGAGTCCAAGCTATACGTAATTCTCAAGGTATTGGAGATGAAAGAGGTTTTGTAACTGTCAATTCGCGATACCAACACCTAATTTACAAAAATGTCTATGCAGCTGGTGTAGCTGTTGCAGTAAAGCCACCACCAGGGCCACCGCCTCCAGTTCCTTGTGGAGTGCCAAAAACTGGATACATGTCTGAAGTCATGGCCAAGGTTGCTGCACACAACATAGTTGCAGATATTGAAAGTAGAGATAATAATCGTGAGCCTGCGTCCTTTAGTTCAGACCATCATCACCATCATGAGGAACTGCCATTTCCTCAAATACATGGCTTATGTATAATGGACGCTGGTAAGCAAGGGGTGATTATGATTTCAGATCGTATCTTTGCTCCTCGTAAATATCAAATACTAATACCCGGACCATGGTCTCACTGGGCTAAAATATTATTTGAGAAATATTATCTGTGGAAAATGAAACATGGTGTTACATATTTGCCCTAAATAATAATAAATGGCTAAGAGAAATAGATACGATGACGACAACAATTGATTCAGAACAGCTTACAAAACTTCTTAGAGATCCTGTAATGGTAAGAATAGTTAGCATATTAGATATTGTAAGTTTATCAATACTAGAATTATTAGAATATGATTTGACCCGTAGAGACATTAACCATGCATTATCAAGTGGAGTTATAGCTATTGATAAGTCTGCATCTTCATCGTCATCGACTTCAACTTATTCCCCAGATGTCCATCCTGACCAAATAAATATGCTTGTTAGTGGAGACTATTATTTTTATAATTTTCTAAACAGTAAGGTAAAATTAACTGATGTGGGATTATATATTCTAGACTCTATAAAGGGAGAGAAACAACCGAATACAATGTTCTTCCAAAGGAACTAGAAGGACAAAAACAACAACCATCGGGATTTTCCTCTTATCCAGATTTATCTCAATAATTCCAAATTATGCATATCAATACGAATAATCATTCCTTTGCA
>DASTUU010000248.1:0-19783 GCA_035759485.1 Nitrososphaeraceae archaeon | reverse complement strand
CCGTAAATCTCTAGTTTTTTGATGTAAACCAAATATATATTTCTGTATTTTGGGATCCAATATAATTATTATTCTTAGCCTTTCCTGTCTTTCCAACAGAAAAGGCTTGTACTGCCATGGTTTACCGCTTCCTATAGGCCTTAGGGATTGAGTACACGCTCTATGATTTTTCCCTCCTTAAGGTTTTCAAGCGCTTCATTAACCTTATCTCACATGAACCGACTACAGAATGTATTTTTTCCATTCTTGCGAGAGCTACTAATTCGACCAGGTCAGCAAATCTGCCAGTATATGCTCCTGCCAAAGTGTATGCTATTAGTGGAATAATTGCTAAATTCATATCTCGAAACCTCCAAAAGGTCCCACCATTACTAGTTTCCTAAGCATATTTACTGAGATGGGTGCCGTCTTTGTATTATTTACATTATGGAAATTTACTCCTCGGTCCTCTACTTTCATAAATGACCCGCCGGGACCGACATAGCCTCCTTGCCACAAGTGAAGATCGCTACGACCTACACCTGCAGATCTCACCCTTTACAAGGACCCAGTCATATTTTGGCGCAGGAAATGCAAGCTCCTCCAATAGCAGCGGCTCATTTGTCTTTATGATTCGGGTACTCTTCACACCATGGCAACGCAACAAAATTCTATGGGCCATAATAATTCATTTGAGGGCACTTGAAAAAGTTGTGTTTGCTATGAATTAGGGTGAAAAGGTATCTAACGAACCAAAAATAGATTAAACTCATATTATATCTGCTCTTATATTATTATTAGAATAGAAAGGATGCTGATGAAGTAACTGGAAGAGCCGGCTGAAGCGTATGCATTACATACACGACCAAGATGATGATTGGATATCAGTATATCTGAAGCATCCATTTATCCGCTGTATGGATAGCCATTCGACGGAGATGTCAACCTAGAATTATTGGATTATATTTCAGCTCTACTTACAGTTTGATTGAACATGGTGAGCCAAGTGCCTTCAGACGTCGAGACTCAGAAAAACAAAGAAAGATGCCAAGAACTCCTAAAATTGTCTCCAAGAATCCGGTATGTCGGCATAATAAACGAATTCGGTAGGACTCTAGCCGGGCAGCTACGCAGGGGGGTAGCGCCATTATTTAAAGTAGAAGAAGCTCGAAATGAATTTTTTATCGAAGCAACAAGAAACCGATTGAGGAGAAGCTTTGTAGATTCTATTGGAAAGGCCGAATTCACTCTTACTGTCAATGAGAAAGTGATAATACTGATGGTGCCGACATCGACAGGCAGCCAGCTATATTATCTTACGTTCGATCAAGGCTCTAATCTTCAAGAAGTTATCCAGACCAAGGAGGCTGCCAAGAAGCTAATGGTCGTCGAAGGGAATTGAGTCAGGCACAGGGTAATCGAGCTCACAGACGTGAATAGATATAGTGGGCCAACCATTTTGTTTCCATTGACCCGAGGGCGAATGTTCCGTCCAAGGCGCCTGAACCTATTAAAGTTTAGCGAAGGCCTTCATTTTGGCGCGCATTTCCCTGTCTTTATAAATGCGTGGATGAGATGGATCTGCCAATATAACCTCGTACCACACGTATTTCCCATCTTTGTGTAGGTAATAAGATCCCAGAATTTCCATGTTAGGAAATTTCTCATTAACTCTTCGTTCAGCGACTTTTCTCATGTTTGTTCCTTGCTTGATATGGACTACACCTATATGCTTTGGTCTTCTGCCGGCTACAGGCCTTTGCTTTCTCATGCCGCCTCTTCCCACTCTAGCACGTACTACTAGTATCCCCTGCTTGGCCTTATACCCCAGCCGCCTGGCACGATCAAGCCTACTTGGCCTTGAAATTCTATGAAGCACGTGCTCTTCTCTCCAAGATATAGACTTGGATTTCAATTCTTCAGTGTTAGATTTCCACATCCTAGTCCACGAGGCAGAAATATAACTTCGCATAGCAAATTTGACTTAATATGCTAACATTATATAGACCTTTAATAAGAATGCAATTGGTTTACCATTTCTCAGATTCGTGCAGTATCCTATCAAATGTACAAGATCTAACGACTAAGCCATTAGGTGCCCATTTAGATTTCCCTTAGGTTTTGGACAATTTTTTCTGCAATTACCATAGCTGCCAATTCTTGTGCTTCCTTTGTTTGGGCACCTATGTGTGGGGTGCAAACTACATTTGGCAACTGCAGCAGCATTCTATTTGTTGGTGGTTCAGTTTCGAATACATCTAACGCGGCTCCTGCTATTCTTCTGTCGCTAAGTGCATCGTATAATGCACCTTCGTCAATAACTTCTCCACGAGATGTATTGACAAGAAATGCGGTCGTTTTCATTTTTGAAAGTTTTTCCCTGTTGAACATTTTCTTTGTTTCCGCAGTCAGCGGGACATGACAGGTAATGAAGTCGGCGCTCTCCAGCAGAGTATTCAGATCTGTGACAATCAGACCCACCTCTTTAACAAAATCCTTGTCAATCGGAAATATATCATATCCAATTATATTCATCCTAAGAGCTCTCCCGATCCTTCCTATATTTCTGCCGATGTTTCCCACACCAACGATCCCAAGATATTTGCCTCGAAGTTCGATTCCAGTTAAATCCTTCTTAATCCAGTTTCCTTTCTTTGTCTCAGCATCTGCAAAAGGAATACTCCGCGCAAGAGACAGAATCAACCCGATAACAAGTTCAGAAACAGCGTTGGCCGCTGCTTCAGGCGAATTAATTACATGTATATTTCTTGCTTTGGCTTCTTCTACATCTACATTGTCAAGTCCCACGCCTACTCTAGCTATAATCTTTACATGCGGAGCTGAAGCTTCAATAATCTCTTTAGTAATCTTTGTTCTGCTTCTAACTATCAAAACGTCATAGTTTTTTGCAATTGACCTTAATTGCTCTGATTTGATCTCAGGCTGATATTCTACTACCATACCTGATTTTTTCAAACTTTCGATACCTGCATTATCTATGGAGTCGCAAATAAGAACTCTGCTATGGGGATACACAGAAGCAGGAAAATATAATTACTATATATATTTTCACGATGGATATGATGATAGGTAGATGATGATCCCGGCATTGAATTTGAGGGGCAGAAAATTGAACGATTGCTCAATTTTTGCGCAAAGTAAGAGTGGTATGGTCGAATGGTTCGCACCATTAAGATGCCTGATCCTGATTTTGTACTGAGATCAATGAAGAGAAGGCTAACTCCTTTATCTGTTAAATTACTTCTGCCCAGTAACTCTCTGAATACCGATCTTCCGTACCATTTGCACACTTATCCTTTTCTTCTTGCTGATTTTTTATTCTATTGTTAACACTCACATTAGCCATTGTTATTTGGAGTGTCATTGCATCCTGACCTTTTCCTAGCTTGTTCAATCTTTTATTCATTTCATCACAAATTACATTTTTTGGTAAGTTATGATGGCTCATTTTATCGTGAGCCTCTATCATCAGATCCATAGCCTGTTTAGCAGATATCTTGTCTTCTTCATAAGAAGAGGATATACGTCTACAGATTGCATTTGCCTGTGTGTAAATTTGCTTATGCTCACATCGCGTATTCTGTTTTATCAAATTGCGGAGAATAGCTCGTTTTTTAAGGTCGATAACCACAAGTTTGTTATATCTCATGCGTAGTTTTGTTTTGTCTCTTGCTGAGGCAAGATGAACTGGACTGTCTTCTTGTGTATTCATAGGTGTCTTGCGTACTTGTGGTTATTAATTTGATTTATCAGTTACATCAGTTTAGACCGAAGAGCAAACATGATGCCACGTTGAACGCTTATTCTCGTTTTGAAACTTTCAATTCAATTGCTAGAGTTTTGCAGTTTATTGTCTTAGTGAACCGTCACTTCTGAGCCATTAGATTACCGCCGTTTTGAAACGAATGACTGAAAAACTAAATCGTAGGGTATGGCCGCAGGTACCTTGTTTCAGAAAATATAAAGCTATATCTTACTTAATACTCATGTTGTTTGTGATGGTCACTACTTCATTTAGTCCAGAGTACAGGTTCAGGAAGCGTAGACCCTTTTCAGTTGTTCTGTACACTCGTCCATCTTGTTCATGATACTCTATCAGTTCATTTTCCTGTAATAACGATAGATATTTTTTTAGATGTTCGTATGACAAGTATGTTCTGTATAAGATTTTTTTTTGATTTACCCCCTCATTTTGCGTAGCTATATTAAGAATAATGGATATTATTTCTAATCTGCTTCTATTCTTCATTGCTGACGGTAAGCCTACACTGACTTGGAATAAAAGAAGCACCAATAAGTATTATGGTATTAAATAATAATTATTTGATCCATTCTTCATTTCAAATAGTTTTTACTCGTGATCTTATCACTACCATGCTCTTAAAAGTGTGAGGAGACGTTATTGGCGCCAATCACTATAGTAAATGTCATTTAACTATTTTATAGTAAAATAGTCGCTCACAAGGATAATAGAACTACAAGAGTGGACTAGTCCAATTATAACTGAACAGATTTATTATTAGAATTATAAGAAAAACGGAAAGGGAAGACTTCTTCGGGGTTGACGCCCCGGCTACGCTTATCCAATAGCAAGATATTTGGCATTGCTCTATAGGCAAACTGAAATTTAGCCGGAGCCTAAGAGGTTTTCTTTGGAAAGTATTCTATCTATTTCCTCACCGGTCATAAGTCCTTTTCTTAAAATCAGATCTCTGATGCTTGTTTTTGTATTGATGGATTCCTTGTAAATTTCTGCTGCCTGCAAATAACCTATATATGGATTTAATAGGGTTATGAGGGCTGGACTTTTCTCTATATACGATTCGATCCGTTCTCGATTTTCCCTCAGCCCATCGATCATATTTTTAGCAAAAACAGGAAGAAAGTTCTTGAGCATATCCATTGAATCCAGAACGCACTTTAGCATTCCTGGTAGCATAACATTAAGTTCCAATTGGCCTGCTTGAGCAGCCATTGCCACTGAAACATCGTTTCCTATTATATTGAAGCATATCATATTGAGGCATTCTGCCAAAGATGGATTAACCTTACCTGGCATAATTGAAGAGCCAGCATGGACCGGTGGAACAAAAATTTCAGCAAAGCCCGCCGTAGGTCCGGAAACCATCAATCGAATATCGTTAGCGATTTTAATGAATTCCAGCGCGAGATTTCGAAGTGAAGAACTATAGCTAGCTACATCAAGCTTGCTTTGTAGAGAATAAAACACATTCTCTGAAGGCTTTAAGTCCAGCTGGGTGATTTCTGCTAAGTACTTGATTGCAGATTCTCTATATCCCTTAGGCGCATTCGCTCCCGTCCCTACGGCCGTTCCGCCTAGACCAATAAATTCTAATTTCTTTCCTGCCAACATTATTATCTGCCTCGCTTGCCCTATTGAATACGCGTATCCTCCGAATTCATTTCCTAGGGTAACAGGAAGTGCGTCCATTAAATGTGTCCTCCCAATTTTTATAATGTCGTTGAACTCTTCTGATTTCCTTTTTATGGCTCTTGTAACGAGATCGACTGTTGATAGTAGCTCAAACGAATTAAGAAGTATCGCAATATGCATAGCGGTTGGAAAGGTGTCATTGCTTGATTGCGACATATTCACATGATCATTAGGGCTCATGATTTCATATTGCCCTTTCTTCTTTCCCAAAATTTCTAGTGATCTATTTGCAATAACTTCATTAACATTCATGTTAAAGGCAGTTCCGGCTCCAGAGTTTATCGAGTCTAGGACAAATTGATCTACAAATCTGCCGTCTAAAATCTCGTCGCATGATTTTATTATTGCATTAGCTTTATCTGCGTCAAGTACACGAAGATTCTTATTAGCTAGGGCCGCAGACCTTTTTATCATTATATATGCCTTGATAAGACATATGTGTGCGGTTTGGCCAGTGACATTATATTGCTGTTTTGCCCTCGCTGTGAAGGGACCATAGTAGGCATTTGACGGTACTATGACATCGCCGAGAGAATCTTTGTCGACCCTAAATGAGGAAATGTCCTGCATATATCAGGGCAAATACCTAGATTTAATTAATAAACCAATCGACGACCGTGGTTCATGACACTATCGATACTACAGCGAAATTTTCTATTGTCGCTATGTCTGATGCACCTAAATGCATTCCATGCAATAAGGCTAAGCTTTTCCAGGCCCCACTTTTTGATTGTTTTACATATATACTAGGGTAAAACCTTGCAAGCCGCCCAAAGATAATTTTTCTGTAACAGTTATTTTTAGCACACAAAATTTTCTCTAAACCGCTGAATTTATTTGGGTCAATAATTCTGTCAATAATTCCTGATCCAATAAAGCAATAGTCTATATCGTGGGTTTTTTTCATGAATATTATTTTCATACCTTTCGACCAGTCCCTGCGGAGTTCGACAAAATATGCACGCTCGCTGTAGATCCTATTCAACACGTCATTTCTTGTAATCCTTATTATGAATCCCCCGCAATATTCCAAATAGTATTTTTTAACCTTCTGTAACCGTATTAGTAAAGATTTAGCGTTATTTAGCAGTATAGGCCTTCATATATCTAGCTGCCTGAGGGATAGCTCACCTTACCTGCCCCGGAAAATGCTTGTGTATTGGAATTGAAGCTATATCGACTTTGTTCGGTATAGCACTTTTAATTTTGAGGAGTAAATGACGGCTCGATCTGAAAAGTGGCTGCTTACAAAGATAACAGGCCATCTTACTACCTGACTCCTATTAAATCTCAACTATGGTATCTTACGTAGTGGCTTCATTCTCCCTGACACTTTTTAACTTAGGGATTTGGATCTGATTTCCGTCATACAGAAGAGTTCTTTGAACCCTATCCAGCTGCAAGACTAGCACCCCGCGCACGATTAAGATGGCCCCCAAGTTTGAATTGATTATGCTCAGTGGATTTCTCTATCTGATTATGCCATATGGGAGATGAATTTATGCGTATCATAGAATTAATATCTATAGTTTTAGTCATTTTAGCTCTCAGACTTTGACTTGACAGTACTGTGCCGGAAGAACAAACAGGAGGAAGTTTGAAGCTGGTCCTCTTGGTAGTGTCATTATTCAGGATTTAAGGTGGGGAGGGGATTCGAACCCCTATAAATTCGCTAGCCACATCTTATCTAGTATTCTGCAGGCGAACGCATGACCGCTCTGCCACCCCACCATACATTATCAGGCTCTAGCGCACTTAATTTAAGCATTGAGTAAATCTTGTCCCGATCTAGCTTAGTAGTTTAGCAAGAATATTGACTCGTTTCTTACCTTTCGTCTATTAAAGAATTGGCCTAGGCTTCACATTTTACGCAATGCATCGATACCGAGAAAGTCGAACACCTTCTTCAACACTATTCCATACGCATGAACAAGTATGAGTCTTGATAACACCATGTCTCTATTTTTTTCCTTCAATATAGGTATTTTCTCATAGTAGAAGTTGAAAGTTGCTGCAAGTTCGTGACCATATCGAGCCAATGTTTTTGGATTAAGTGTCACCACAGCTTCCTCTAAAATAAGGTCTAGCTTTGATAGCATCTTGATCAACTCTACTTCTTGGTCTGCCTTCAATAACTCAAATGATGTGTCTGCATCAAAGTGAATATCTTGTCCTGACTTTTCTATGATCCGTTGTGCTCGCGCATAGGAATATTGCAGATACGGACCACTATCTCCATCGAGACTTAGAGATTCAACGATATCAAATGATATTATCTTGTTCAAGTCATGTTTAATCATATAATATCTCACAGATGAAACCGCAATTTTTTCTGCAATGTCGTCTAACATCTTAACGCTGAACGTCGGGTTTCGCTTCCTAACTTCCTCAAGAGCCTTCTCATGTAGCCTGTCTAAAATATAGTCAGCGTTTATGTATATCCCCTTTCTTCCTGACATATGTGTAAACTCTCTTTCTCCTATATTCAATCCTAGCACTCGGGCTGTCCGCGCGCTTAGGGTAACAGCTTCGTATCCCAAATGAGTGTAAGTGTTAACGGCAAGCTCTTCCTGGACTGACTTATGATTAGAAGATTCTAATTTCAGAGAAGATAAGATGTAGGATATTATCTTCTGGAGCCTAGATTGTCTAGAGTCAATGATGGTTATAGTGATGTCCTGAGATTGGAAGTCAGGGTGAGTATTTTCATTTTGGTTTAACTCATATATAGTACTTGCCCACAGTATTGAATCATCCCATTGATGTGCAAATTTATAGTAAGAAAAAGGATCTGAGACTAACCCGGTTTTCCAGGCTGCGTAGGAGATATCTTTAGCTATGTATGTCGAGGTACCATCACTTCTCAGTATTACTTTATCTGCTTCTTCCACCTGCCCTCCCAAGTCCATATTTCCATTTTTCATTCTTACTATCCAACAGCCTTTATTTTTCCCACTGTTCTCTTGAATCATGAGTCCCTGATTCCTTAACAACTCTAACGTGCTTGACCATAAACCGGAAGAAACTATATGAGATTCAAAGTTCAAAAGGTCATAACGTGCATGTATCCTCCAACAAGTCCTAAGTTGTTCCCTTAATACTTTGATGGTAACATCCGCGGCAAACTTTGCGATCGGCGATCTAGGATCTTCTATTTCTCTGAGTACGTATTTCCTTTTTTCCTGTAGCGAAGGATATACGTCGTACATTTTATTTATTTTCGTATATACTTCGTCACCACAGTACTGATCAAATTTGATAATTGTCATCTTAGTGTCTTTTTTTGGTTCTATGGGAAATCCAGCAAATTTGAACCCAACAACAATGTCTGCGACTTGCAACCCGGAGTCATCCACGTAGTTTAGTACGGTCGTTTTATGGTTGGTCGACTTGAGCATTCTATAGATGGTGTCACCGAGTATCACATTTCTTAGGTGACCCACATGGAGCGCTTTATTTGGATTAACGCTTGTATGTTCAATTATGGCATGCTTTCCATTTCCTATATCGTAAAAACCGTATTTCGGATCTGTAATTATTTCCTTCAGTATGGCAGCAGCAAAAGCTGCAAAGTTTAATCGAAAATTTATATAGCCTGCCGGATGGGCCTCGGCTGAAACAAGCATGCTAAGCGATGGTAGTATTACCTGCGCTTCTCTGTTCTTTCGATGGTCTTGAATGAGTGGATTTAATTCTTTTTCTACCAGTTCTATAGCTATCTCATATGGATGTCTCTTGAGCCTCTTGCTAAGCTTAAAAGCAATATTGCATGTAATATCCCCGAGTTCTTTTCTTGGAGCCTCCGAAATATCAAACAGTTCTATCTCATTTCCTTTCCCATCGGATATGTAACCAAGTTTTTTAGCCGACAAAGAAACTATCTCGCGAACGTTATTTATCAGGCTTCTAAACGTCAAAGTGCATTCACGGAACCCGACAAAAAGGTAAAGATGCTAAACTCGATTGCTTCAACAGCACCTTCTCCTTGACTTCCGTTAACAACGTATTGTGCACTGGCCTTAACGTTACTCTCAGCATGGTTTAAGGCGATGCTATAACCGCACATATCAAACATTGGAATATCAGTCTCGCTGTCTCCTATCGCAACTACATATGCAGGATCTATATCTAGTATACGTAATGCCCTTTTTAGTCCTACTGATTTGTCTATACCTTTTTCGTTAATATGAAATGCATATTTGCTGTCTGTAAGGTATAAATTGAGTTTGTTGTCTTCAAGGATCCTTTGTCCTTGTTTAATGTCAAATGTCCGACATAGAACAACCTCAGTAATTCTATTGAATGTAGGCTTCAAGGTTACACCGTCTATATTTTTCTTTAATACTTCATAACCTTCTATGCATCTATCTCTATTTGCAAAAGCTATGTGTTGCTGCGGTCCTATAGTTACTGCGCCACCGTTTTCCCCGACTGCAACTTTTGTTGTTCCGCTAAAGACGGATAGCATATAAGCCTCGACTGAAGACCTGCCTGTTACAAAAATAACCTTACATCCAAGATTTTCCGCGTATCTCAAACTGGATATGGCACTGAGGTGCACCATTCCCCCTCCATCCTCAGTTAGTGTCCCATCAATGTCTATAGCAAAGGCCTTAACAAGGTCCAAGTCAGCAGTGCCCTCCGAAATTTCGTTGATATATAATAATCATAGAACATAAATACACCAAGTATAATTGAATAATCAAAGAATCATCGAAGAAGAACAGTATTGTTATGGTAGCCGGGCCCAAACTTGGCAAAGTGTTTGTACGAGACACGTATAAAGTGTACTGTTATATACCACATTCAACCTAGGTAATTGTGTTACCCGTGGGTCCGTTGCCCAGCTAGGACAGGGTGCTGATTCGTTTATATAGGGAAGAAGTAAGCATAAGCCTCCGGAGCCAGTTGTCGTGGGATCGAAGCCCGCCGGACCCGCCGATTATGTAAGTTCATATGCTTACCTACACTCCAATTATCTTGTCATGTAACAATACTCTAACAGTCTTTTTGTTTCCTATCTTAGTTGCGGACTTTCTTTAATACAATTCTCCTCGCCATCCGCTATCTAGTCATACAATAAGACATCTACCGGGTTTTGATTTGACTTGGTAGGAGCTTGAATGCAAACCCTATGTGAGGATCATTTGACCAGAAAATGACGGAGTCTTCTATGAGGCCCTTTGACTCTGAAAATAGACAAGCATGCATTGTGCTAGACTTGATTAATAAAAGCGATATCCGTAGTTAATATCCGTCACAGCTCATATTCCCTACCAAGAATGGGGCATCTGACGATTTGAAGATTATCCGAACTCACCTCGTGGTACAAATATAACTGCGTGATGCTGTCTTCTGATGGCTGTCCTATGACACGACTTAGGGCATCACGAGGCGATATTTTTATTTCTAAAAACTTATAAGAGCTACAACTGAATGTTTTAACGCTTGAGTTTACAAGAAGTCGTAACGCTACAAGACCGTAACAATCTTCTTCTGAATAGAAGGGAAATTAGGGTGATTATAAAGCATTCCCGGCGCCAATTGAACAGAGTAGATGCTACCTCATTAGTTGCAGAGCATTTCCACCTGAACAAGCAACAACGAATAATACCCATATCAATGAAATCTGAAACAGGAAGGACGGATGTATCTGCGTCTTTTTATGTTTATTCTTCTTTAGAAAGTGCGCAGCAGCAACTACCAAGATACATAATGTTACGAAATATGTCGAAAGAAGATAGGAAAAAAGTTATTAGCGAAGAGAAAGCAACAAAACTGAAGGCAAAACAAGCAGCCGCCGCAGAAGTCAAGAAGGGAAAAGACAAGAGGTAGGAAGTAATGGCGGATAAAAAAATAGGCAATTCTAAAAAAGGAGAGATCCAAGTATACAAATTTTACAAAACAGAAGGAGAGAACAAAATTGTTCGAACAAAACGAGATTGTCCCCGGTGTGGCAAAGGGGTTTTTATGGCTGAACATAAAGACCGTTTCACCTGCGGGAAATGCGGATTTACAGAATTCCATATGACTGGAAAAAAGTCTGTAGATACATGAGGCAGCAAGAACTCAGCACAGTTGCTTTACATGGATTGTACTAAATCCAAACTGAATATTTTAGCGAAACTGTAGATTCAATGTGTAATACGATTTTGGTTACTCGAAAAGTACGTATCATCATTTTATTCTAATTATATCTATTCTGCAAGCTTGTTAATCTCTTCATGAATAGACTGAGCAATATGCGCTGAAATTAATGGATAGAATTGTTTAAGGTAATCCAGAGATTTTGTAGACAACTGTTGTCTCACATATTCCTTCATCGTCATTGTTTCCACATTGTTTGTCGACAGTTGATTACAGGAAAAGTATCCAGAGAGGAATTCTCTCACAATTTCCTTTGCGATAGGAATATTCTTAGTTCTTTTTAGGCTCCAACAAAGAAATTGCATAATATCCCAAACCGGATCGCTGCTATCCTCAGAATTGTTAAAATTGAATTGCTCTAAGTCTGTAAAAAATAGCCTACTATTAACGCCACCGATGTTGTTGATGATAACGTTGTTTGGTTTTATATTTCCTAAAGTGGATTGGGTTGAATGGATCATGGCTATATTTTTACCAGCTGTCCTTATCCAGAAAATATTCTCCATTCCTGCTGTTGATCTCTTCTCCAATGAATCTTTAATTATCTGACTCATATTCTGCCCTTCTACAAAGTTCGTTACCAATATTCGGCATTCAAAATTAATGGCCAATACCCCAGGAGTGTTCAACCCGATTTCGTTCCGCAGATATCTTAGCGCCTTATACTCATTACCAAGTCTAAATAAAGGATCCACTTTAAAGAAATGCTTTAAATGCGAACTTGTAGACAAGGACCAGAAATTTAAGGCGGCCCATTTTGCTCCCTTTAATGTTCCGAACTTTTTTGTAACGACTGATATACTATGGCCTAGAGCAGAGGTATCCTGAAGAGTATAACATATGGTCCTGCTATGTATATCTCCTAGACGAATTTTCTTTGATATGGCATATCGGACTAAACCCAATGATTTTGCGATTAAATCTAACCATTTCTTATTTCGTCCGGTGAATACTAGACCTTCGTCTAGTTTCCAATAGTATTCGCTTGGAGATGCCATAAATTCTGGCATACAAATTGGTTGGCTCCTGTGCCGTTTTATTTTTGATTCAGCCTCTCTTATTGTATAATGCAAAACTCTTCTGCCAGCATAGGCATGTACAACATATGCGCCCAATGTTTGCAATTTTTTTGCAAGCTTTAGTCGTATGAAATTTCTTTCTCGGTGTTTATTGAGAACCAGACGTTTTTTGCCTATATGTAACACGAAATCGTCTGTATTTGTTCCTGAACGCTCCAAGATTAATAAACCCCTATCTTTGACTATTAGATCTTCGAGAGCTGCCTTGAACCCCTTCAGTGCAAAGGTTAAATTGGCCCGAGCGTGTTTTCCGGTATACATCTTGTAATAGCTAAATAATGCGGCTGGATATATTGCACTCCGCCGCTTTATTTTTGAAAAGAGAATGAACTCCAAAGGAAACTTTATTTCAGTGCACAGAATATTTGTAGTTCTTATAATGTCGAATAGTTCTTCTAGTATAGTACGCCTCTTATATACCAGCTCTACTGATTCAAATAAGTCGTGATTAATCAGCACCTCGTATGTGTGCAGCAGTCTACCTACTACAAATTCTCCCAATAAACCTGCATCTGCGTCTTTTTGCAGAGCAAACAAATCAACTATAAGTGCAGATATTTTAGCTTCTTCTGTTCTTACATACGAATACTTTACAGTGTGTGGATAATCTCTTAAAACAACGATGATATCGATATCACTGTCGGGGCCCCCATAGCCTGCAACCTTGGACCCGTACACACAAGCACCAATCACCTTCCGATGTTTGGAGAGTATCTCAAGATATTTGCCTATAGCATTTGATTCTTCCTTTGACAGGCTCGTACAACTAATTTTCATTCATACCGCTATATCCTATTTTTCAACTTCCTAATCGCTGCTCTTTCGAATTCAAGAATCTTATCTTTTATGCCTTGATCAACGTTTAGATTAGCCATAGCTTCAACAGGTATCCTGGTTATATTGGAATCAAGAGACACCGTAATTGACGGAAGACCTTTATTCATCCAATGTCTTATTGTCTTTTTTTCAAGTTTCGCATCTTTGAATCCTTCTGGAAATCTTTTAGTAATATGATCTCGTAAGACATGATCAGATCTAAACACAAATTTAGCTTCTATCAAACGACCGGAGTCAAGGTATCTGTTTTCAAACATGTTAGCACTAAGCTGATCAGAAATTACATCCATCTTAATTATTCTACCCAATAGTTCTAGGTAATGCATGAATTCATGCGCTAAGATTGCATGAATGGTTCCAAGCAATCCGTATATGACTAATGGAGCAGTGACTTGAATAACTATGTATATTTCATTATTTTTTTTCACCACAGGTATAGTCTGCGCAAACAAAAAACCAAATTGAGCATACTGTAAGTCAGCGAGAGAAGAGGGGGCAGCAACAATAAGAGTTGGATCAATGTAATAGCGAGGATACTTTAGACCTGATGCTCTTTCTATCCTTTGCACCCCCTCTTCTACAATATAGTACCGCTCTGTTATGATATCATATATCTTAGAAGGGATCAATCCTAGTTCTCTAGCATGGCGTACTTTTATCAAGGCATCGAAAACCATACTGACTTATGAAGGAATGTATATGGTGTAAGAAAAGTGTTACTAGTACTCCCTGATGAGTATATCAAGAATATCAAATAATAAGCATGTACATTGGAGATCAGCAACAGCCGAGATATTTGGACTTATGTACTCTCGTCCCTCGACAAATTGTTTGATAGCTAGGCCCCCATCAGCAATCATATCAAGCTCAAATACTTTGTCATTTGTTTTTACAATATCTATAGAGTAAATTCTTTTGGCTGACGATCTAGACTTATTCTTTTGATTCGGGCAGACTACGATAGAATTAGTCAACGATTTTATTTTAAGGTGATCTTCTTTTCCTATTTGTCTAGAAGACTGAATGACAACTCTTGTCTTGGCAATAAACTGGACTGGCTGCTCAGGCAGTCTCTCGAAAAATTTGTCAATGTTTACAAACAGACCATACTTATGAAAGCCAAATGTCTTCTGGTCAAGATGAATAGTCTTAGGGTTCCTGATTTGGATAAAGAATGGCCTCCCTGATCCTAAAACCAAACTGTTCTCGTCTTCGCTGCCGATCCAGGAAAATTTTAGTGCTTCTCCTCTTGTGATTCTTAAAATCTCTTTGGATATTACTGATTGAATGCTTTCCCCCGCTACGGTACATATCTCTGATACTTGTGTATGTGTTCGACTGAGAACATGATACGGTTGATCCTGCACGGATACCTCATTGCCGTTGTTGTGTTCCCCTCCCGATCTCTGTGGTATTCCTCTGTTTTTCTTTACATATCTACCCAGCATTATCAAAGATCTCATTCTAACATTTATTTCAGGGCTGGTATTCTTCTGAAATTGCAAATTTATTGTTAAATCTGGATGGAGGGTATCAATTTGCTTCTTTGTGACTTCACTGAACTTTTTCCTCAAATTCCTAGTCAGCTGACTTTTTATGTTTTCCCTTCCACGGATTTTGAACCTAGCTCTGATTTGGTCTTCCTTTTCAAAAAGACATGGGGGTAAGGTTACTCCTATCAAAAAGGTATTAAACTGGTAATCATCATTTAAAGTCTCTGTTATCTGGTGAATAATTGAGTCTGTTTTATACATTAGGCCGCTACAAATATCACATTCGTTTCTGTTATTCGGGAGAGGTGTAAGTCCAGTACAAAAATCAGTGTCAGCAGTGATCGACATCTGTCTGTGAAGACAATAGTTACACAATACGCAATTGTCTTCAAGTCTATGAAGAAGTAATTCTTTTGCCTTATCACGAGCACTAACCGATGCCAAATTTCCTTAGCACTCCTTGCATCTGTCTTCCTTTGGCCTGTTTCATCATTGTTTTTGAGTTATTGTACTGTTTCACTAGATCCTTGATTTCGTGCTCAGTGACACCTGACCCTCTTGCTATGCGCTTTCTTCTCGATTCGTGTATTATCTCCGGGTTCCTCTTCTCATCTTTTGTCATAGACTGAATAATAAATCTCCATTTCTCCATTTTCCCTTCTAGAGCATCAAGCTGATCCTCCTTTACCATTCCTGACAATCCAGGCAAGTTGTCTATAACACTTCTGAATCCCATTTTTCCAACATTTTCCATTTGTGCATAAAAATCTTCTATCGTCATCTTTCCGCTCAACAACCTTTTTGCTTGATTCTGATCTGACTGCAATTCTAAACCTCGAGCCATTTCCAGAATTGCCTTTATGTCTCCCATACCAATGATTCTCCCTACAAAGCTGGTAGGAGAAAATACCTCGAGATCATCTATGCGTTCTCCTGTTCCGATAAACATTACTTTTGCACCTGTTGCCACAGATGCAGAGAGTACACCTCCGCCTTTGGCTGTTCCGTCAAGTTTGGTCACGATTATACCTCCTACAGGAACAGCTTCATGGAACGCTCTAGCTTGATTAAATGCCTGCTGTCCGATAGTCCCATCAACTATGAGTAATACAAGATTGGGATCAATCACATTTCGCATTTCACGCATCTCCTCCAGGAGACCTGATTCCTCCTTATGTCGCCCGGCTGTGTCAACGATGATCACGTCAATGGGTTGTGTTTTGAAGTGCTCTAAACCTTTTGTCACAATGTCAACAGCACTGGCACTTCCCTCATCTCCATAGACTTGTACATTTATTCTGCTGCAGTTCATCCTCAATTGAATGAGGGCACCTGGTCTCCAAGTATCAGCTCCTATGACACCCACACTGTAACCGTGCTTCAGCAACCATCTCGCTAGCTTTGCAGTTACGGTGGTCTTGCCGCTGCCTTGAATTCCAAGCATCAAAATTATACTTTGTTTGTTGGGTTCAAAGTCTATTATTCTATCATCCGTTTGTTGGGATCTATCTATTTTTTTAATCGGCTCGCCTGAATATCCTAACATTCTGGCCAATTCTCCGTACAAAATTGTAATAATATGATCTTTTTTTGTTAGACCTTTCACGGGTACCTCATTTATTGCTCTTTCCTTAATCCTGTTCGTGATTTCCAAAACAAGTTTGACGTTTACGTCTGACTGCAAAAGTGTCCGTTGGATATCCTTACACAGGGAATTGATTAATTCTTCATTAATATCAGAGGCTCTAACGATCCTCTTAATTGCTCCTCTTAAGCCAGTCCGTAAGTTGTCGAGCATATTCTCATTCTTTCGGTATTAATGCATGATCTAATATTTCAAACATTCCCCTTTGACCGTCCCATACTATTTTGAATTTCTTGATTGATAACCTTTTTCTAAAGATTGGACAATCTGTTGTAAGGGTCTCTGCCTCTCCACCTTCAAATGATATATTTATTCCGTATCTCTTGCCCAATGAGTCAAGTGTATCTATTGACTCCCGGTCCAGATCCTTTCCAAGCCATGAAGAATCAAGACCCATTGCAGATACAGCAACAATTTTGATATGGAATTCATGGTCAACCAGAGTATGAAGGTAGTCATATGGTCGAACACCCCACAATGGTGTCATGTTTATCAGGCCAAGTTTGGCACAAGCTTCTCCAAAAATATCATTTTGAAATCTGCTTGAAATAGTTCCATGCACAATGCCCTCAATACTATAATCTGATTTTACCTGCGTCATTGCTTGTTCCAGCACTTCAGATTCTTTTTTGGATGATCTCATCCTAGAACGTATTCCCACAAATGGTATTTGCATAGCATTTGCAACTGATTTTGCGATTCTACTATTTGGATAATGAAATATCATGCTGTCGTCTGCACTTGGATGAATGGTAACTATGCATTCTACTGAGTGACCGTATTGAAGGGCCCTATAGATTGAAAATGTGCTATCCTTGCCGCCCGAGCAGAGAGCAGCTAGTCTCATAGTTAAGGAAGAGCAAAAAAAGATTCAACTGCAATTTTCCATGATATAACTATGGACAATGTAGGCCAACGCATATGAGATCAGAACTTGATATCAGAATACCTGGGGGAGATTAAACTTTTCCGCCACAACATGTAGTGACGGTTTTGTAGAAGGATATGAGTCTGCTTCATTTTCCGATATTTACTTGTTGACTAAAATCCAAATCCAGTCGTTTTCTAATTTAATATTGTATGTCTTGAGAGGCTCTTCTGCAGGTAAGTTTTGAGGCATGCCATTTTCTAAACTGAAGTTAGACATATGCAGTGGACAAGTTATAGTCTTTTCTGTTTCGTTTAAAAATCCTGTTGATAAGTCGGCGTACGCGTGAGTGCATATGCTATCAGTCGCATAGATTCTACTGCCAACCTTCACTAGCAATATTTTCTTATTCTCATAATCAAAGTACAAAAGGCTTGAGTTACTAAGATCTCCTGTTCTACAAGCCTTTATCCATGTGCCGAGTCTATCATTATTGATTTGGATCTTACTACTCAGCCCTCTTACCTGTATTTGTAATGCTTCTCAAATATATCTTCTGTCTCTCTGTATCTGGACTTTTCTACCTCAAGAATTTGCTCCATAGCCTCGTCTGTTTTCAGCATAAGTGCTTTTCCAGACCACTTATTATCAATTAGGTAGTTAACCCATGCCCTTATAGTCGGACCCATTTTACGTGATAGTGGTTCTAAAAACCCACTCACAATTTCTCTTTTTGCCAGTTCCCTGCTTAATCCTCTGCTCATCAGATAAAAGATCTGTGCCTCATCGAGTTGTGCAACAGAGGCTGAGTGTGTGGCCCTCACTTCGTTGGTCTCGATTTCCAGCCCTGGAATAGCATCGGACTTTGCCCCCTTGTCGAGCAAAATTGCATGGCCAGCCAAATAAGATTCCGAGGCTTTAGCATATTTACCTATCTTTATCATTCCTTTAAATAGTGATTTAGAACTGTCTTTCATTACTGATTTGACAAGAACTCTTCCTCGAGAGCTTTGACCATTATGTATTAAGTTTGATGCTACATCGAATGATTGCTCACCTATTCCGAAGATTATCTCTAAATCTTCTGCTGACGAACCTGATTCCTTCATTACACTATCAGTTTTATATCTTGATAATTGTCCTCCGAAGAGTCCTAGATACCAAGACATCTTAGCATCTCTACCAACAAAGGCTTTCCTATTGGAGAAGTTAATTGTTTGTCCAGCCATTGATTGCAAGCTTACCATGTCCAGATGAGCACCTTGACCAAGGTGACATTGTACCAGCTCAAAGTATGCTTGTTGCATATCTTCGGATTTTATACTGTCCTTTTCTCCTTCTTTATCTTGTCTCTTGTTGTATAATGGAGAATAAACCTCTTGGACAACTGTTGCCTTGGAACCGACATCAGCAATAATTATATTGTGTGATATAGAAGAAATTCCATCATCAGTTAGTGAGCTTATGATCCGGAGAGGATCATGTAGTAATATATTTTTTGGAATATAGATAAATACTCCTGCTTTGAAGGCAGCAGCCTCAAGCGCAAGGAATTTATCCTCGCTATATTGCAACTGATTACCAACTAGCCATTGTCTGATAAGGTCACCGTGTTTTAGCAGTGATTCTCTTAGATCAGATATAATTACTCCTTGGTTCAATAACTTTTCTGGAACGCTAGTGCGGTTAATCGACGAGCCAATTTGGATTATGGTAGCATCTTCTTGTCCTAGATCACTCAATCTGTCTTGCAGCTCATCATGTGGCTTTTTGGCTGAAGTTGTCTTATCAAGACTATTAGGAATATAGATTCGCTCTGGCCTAATACGATTTACGTCGGAATATTTTATATATAACGGAGAAACCTCTGCTGGAAGAGAGGAATATTGGGAGAATGCTCTTCGCCTTGATGTGGCTAGCCAGTCAGGATCCTTATTCTCTTCAATTATGGATTCAATGTACTCATCTGCAATAGAGGATAAGCTTATCAATGTTTAAGCACTTGTTAGTAGAAGTCCAAGTAATATAAAATATAGTTGGTTCTCGTAGTGATAGATTCACTTTTTTGTCAATCTATCCTACTGATCCTTCCATTTCCATTTTTACAAGTCTGTTTAGTTCTACTGCATATTCCATTGGTAATTCCTTTGTAAAAGGTTCCATAAATCCCCCAACTATCATAGATAACGCATCAGATTCTGAGAACCCTCTACTCATCAGATAGAAGATTTGATCTTCTCCTATTTTTCCCACAGTTGC
>DASTUU010000247.1:0-11077 GCA_035759485.1 Nitrososphaeraceae archaeon | reverse complement strand
GAGGCGACCGTTGAGGGCATATCTTTTAGAGGAATGGACCCATCTCATGTTGCGCTCATAGACATTCAATGGCCAAATTCAACATTCGACGTTTATGAGTGTGATTCGTCGATAAAATTTGGTGTCAGGGTTGATGAATTTTCCAAGCTAATAAAAAGAGGAGATAAGAAAGACCAGGTGGAAATAAGTGTTACTGATGACAGCAAGCTGGTTATAAAACTATCCAATGGATATAAGAGGGAGTATAAGATGAGGCTCATAGAAAGTTCTTCATCTTCCACTCCTCTACCAAAGTTAAATTTCAATTCTAAGATAATATTGACAGCTGGTGCTTTTGACAAGATCCTTTCTGACATACAAGTTGTTTCTGAATACATATCCCTTCAGACCAACTCTAATCAGGTGAATTTCTCAGGAAAAGGCGATTCTGGTGAAGCTGAAATAGTCTTGGCATCTGGCAATGAGGGTCTTGAAGACCTGAATATTAAAGAATCAAGCACCGCTACTTACAGTTTGGACTACTTGTCCAAAATAACCAAGGCAATAGGGGCGGTAGGATCATCTATCGCAGCAGAATATTCAAGCAAAATGCCTCTCCGCCTTGAGTTTAGGGTAGCTAACATCGGAAGGATACATTTTTACTTGGCACCTAGGGTCCAGGATTAAATGACCTATTTTACAATGCGTCTCAATAAGTGAGACAAGGAGTGGTTAATATGCGGGTCGTAATGAAATTTGGCGGAACAGGAGTTGATTCTTGCCAAAACTTGATTAATCTATCTGATCTCATAACCAAATACAAAGAAGTTGATGGCTACCAAATCGTCGTTGTGGTCTCAGCCGTTCGAGGAGTGACAGATTCCATCTTGAATTTGAGTAATTCAATAAATAAACATGAAAATGTCTCTGTCCATGACTTTTTAGAAGAATTACGCTGTATTCATCTTAGGATAATTGAGGGTTGTATTAATGACAAAGAACTGCAAGGGGTGGCAACAAATAGAATTACGAATATACTTGGTGAGCTTAAAGATATCCTTGGAGGAATAGCAATACTGAGGGAGGTTACCCCTAAATCTCTAGACTACTTGTTATCGTTCGGTGAAAGACTGTCCGCATCCATGGTCTCTTTTGCTTTACAGGACAGAGGAGAAGTGGCAAAATGTTTAACGGGTAAAGAAGCAGGCATCATGACTGACTCAAACTTTGGTTCCGCTAAACCACTTATGGATACGACTAAGCTAAGAGTGCGCCGCCGGATTGAACCACTCTTGGAGCAGCGTAAAATTCCAGTAATCACTGGCTTTATCGGCTTCGACCAGAATGACAATATCACCACATTGGGGCGGGGCGGTTCTGATTATACGGCGACTATTGTGTCGGCGGGCATCAATGCCAACGAGACGTGGCTTTGGACAGATGTAGATGGGCTTATGACCGCTGATCCCAAGATTGCCAGTGACGCACAGGTGCTTAGAGAAGTCTCCTTTAGCGAAGCTATGGAAATGGCTTTGTTTGGTGCAAAATATATGCACCCGCGTACTCTTGAACCTGCGATAGAAACTGGAATTCCCATAAGGATACGGAATGTAATGAATCCTGAAAACTGCGGTACATTGATTTTGCAAAACCCCAGTGACAGCTCTAAGAGGACCGTAAAATCAGTAAGTGCTATTAGACAAACTGGTTTGATAGATGTTGGGGGCACTGCTATGGCCGGTGCACCGGGAACCGCGGCCAAAATCTTTGATGTATTAGCAAAGAAAGGAATTAATATTATTATGATTTCGCAGAGTCCTTCTGAGTCTAGTATATCTATGGTACTTAGAAAAGATGACATTGAAAAGGCTGTAAGTGTTCTTGAGCTCAGCCTGTTGGGCAGAGTCATAAAAAAAGTTGAGGTTAATAGCAATGTATCTGTAATTGCTGTAGTAGGCTCTGGGATGCGAGGGATCCGAGGTGTCGCGGCCAGGATTTTCAGTGCTGTAGCACGGGAGAATGTGAATGTCATAATGATTGCACAAGGATCATCTCAACTAAATCTTGCTTTTGTAGTCAATGATAATGATTGTGAGACAACAATAAGGGCCCTGCACAGGGAATTTGAACTTGGAAGATATGGCTAAAGTTTCTATAGGCGACAAACCTAATTCATAACCTAATTGTCTTTGCTCACAAAGAGCTGTTTGGAAACCGGCTTTGCTAAGAAACCCCGTCCGGTATTGTAAATTACATGACTGACATTTCGTGATATTGCATAATTGTGCAAAGGCCTTCAGCTTGGATCTGTCTTTTTAGCACAAATCCATTACTTTTGTCAATGTCGGAGTAAGTAATTCAGCAAGAAATAAAGAAGGAAAAAGATAAATTGCATCTTCCCCCGCTTTGAATTTTAGATGGGAAAAGAAAGGGGCAAATTATATGTGGTCGGGATAGGCCCAGGGCATCATGACCACATGACCTTCAGGGCCAAGCAAGCAATACAAGAAAGCGAAGTAGTCATCGGATACGATACCTATGTTTCTTTGATTGAGGATATTATCGATGGTAAAGAGGTATATAGATATCCCATGACCCAGGAAGTAGACAGGGCAAATCAGGCCATAGAGCTCGCAGAAAACGGAAGGATCGTATCTTTGGTATCTTCGGGGGATCCAGGTATATATGGTATGATAGGTCTAATTTATGAGATCCTAGCGGAAAAAGATTGGGATCATCAGGCGGGCATTACTGTTGAATGTATTCCCGGAGTCTCGTCTCTTAACTCTTGTGCTGCACTAATAGGCTCACCTTTAATGACCGATTTTGCAGTTGTTAGCATGAGTGACCTTCTTGTCCCCTGGGAGATAATAGTGAAACGAGTGGAGGCCGCGGCATTAGGTGACTATGTCACTGTTATTTATAATCCTGCAAGCAAGAAACGTGTGCACCAGCTAAGGGATGCGCGTGATATTTTCCTAAAATATCAAAAACCAGAAACACCAGTCGCAATAATAAAAGGAGCTTATAGAGAAAGTCAATCTATTCTTATCACGAACCTTGAGAAGATGCTGGAATATCCTGACATGCTAGGGATGATCACTACGGTAATAGTGGGAAATTCTTCTACATTTAACTTTAAGGGAATGATGATAAACCCACGGGGATACCGTTCTAAGTACCGACTCATAAAGGAGACATCCTCAGTAATGTAGAGTCTTTTTAGTCATGATTCTATTTGTGGTAACGATATTTGATCTCATTACTCATTACTTACAAATAGATGGATAACTAAGACTGGATTATATTTTAGATTAGCTGCATCCCACTCTTAGAATCGCCAATCTTACATGAAAAAGTTACCGGTAAACGTTAACCGGACGACTTGCATTGGAAAAATGTCTTTATTAGGCTAGCCAGCTCATAATAAAGATATTGATATCAGTCACAACCAAAGCAACAATTACACACTTTTAACTGATCATTTTAGGTTCTTTTCCCTCGAAGTGTTTTCGTATTGGCTCGACTATCTTGTTAATATACGTAGCAGTAGCATTTTTTAAATCAGCAGGATGAATTTTTCTTTCCATATAGCTATTTTCTAGCTCGTAATAATTATAGTACGTCATATTTCCTCCCCATTTGGCAGGACGCTCTACGACGAATTCAGAATACTGGTGAAATATAATATATCTTATTAGTTCAAGCACTGGATTTCTACTAACGATGCCTGCTGGGCAGTATGCCTTCATTACCTTGTCCAAAATCGTTCTTTCATCGTCGTGGATCAAAATGCCACTGGCCGGAGTGCTCTTGCTCATTTTGCTTAAGATTTTCCTATTTTCCTTTGTTTGGTTTGAAGGATCGGCTATTGCCGGCTCGCCCAAACCGGGCAACAAGTGGTGATGCACAGAGACAGGCACCTTCCAGCCCATCTTTGGAAATATCTCGCGAACTAACATGTGAACCTTTCGTTGATCCATCCCGGCTTGGACTATATCAAGATCCATTTGTTTGATATCAACACACTGCATAGGCGGATAAAGGAGCTTCGAAAAATCAAGGTTGTCTTTATCAGACCTGCCCATTATGGTTACCGAGCGGATTATTCTAGATAATGTCAGGTGCTTTGTAAATTGAACTAAGTTTTTCCAATAATCTGGGTGGCTATGGTACAAGTCACTACCTGTCTTGATGCTTACGCCTGGGCAGAAGAATTTAAAGGCATCGGCATAGTAATCAGATAGCTGAGAAATCATGAGCCAGTTCCCTCCAAGCTTATCATTGATATATGTATGCCAGTCGGCTAAGAAGACACTGGCATTTATTTGAGCCTCTAGAAAATCATTTATCTTAAAGCCAGTAAGAACTAAACTGCCCAGATGCAACGGCCCTGAAATTTCTATACCTATATAGTGCTTAGGGGACCTAGTTTCTTTTAACAGAGCTACAAGATCATCCTTCGATACAATCTCTTCAGTGGGATCTCTACTGATTAGGTCCAATCTCCGTCCTATATCCATCCACAGCAGATGGGCCTACAAGTACCCATATTAGGTTTACTTTTCAGAAGGAAAAGATCCCACTCAGTCTGTTTGAGAGAACGAACAAAAATATTTGTGTAATCAAAGAATAGCTTTGGGTCTCGCTTTAGGTTGAAAAAGATATCCTAGAAAGTTAATTTTAATGTGGTAAAAAGTTAAATGGAGACCGCGAGTCATTTAAATTGCTTGAAGCCAAAGCCTAGTATTGAAGTAGCATCAACCCAAATAGAGAGAGTTACGACACCGACAAATAGCTCGTTGTTAAATAATACGACCAAGATAAAATATGATAAGAAGGCGGAATCTGAGTTTTTTGTTGACAACTCTGCACTTGCCGGATTTACTGGCGAGCGTATTTTGTACATGGCCGTTAGAGAATTGATTGAAAATTCTCTTGACTCATGTGAAAGCAATCACATTCTACCACACATTACTTTGTCTCTGAGGATGATAGATCCGCAAAATGACCTCTGGCTTATCTCATGTGAGGATAACGGAATAGGAATTCCATCTGATAAAGTGCCTGTAGCTGTCTGCTCTTTTCTGACTTCTGGCAAATATGTCGAAAAACAACAGAGAGGTCTTTTTGGCGTTGGTCTCAAAATGATAGCAGCATTTTCCACAAAGGATACTGACCACCCTTTAAGAGTTTGGAGCAAATCGCATGAGGACAGAACTGAACATTACTTTGATCTCAGGACAGATATCAATACTAACAAGCCAATTGTCATGACCAAGAAAGTATTGAGACCTCCTGATGGCCAGATCAAGCATCCTTCTGGATTTAGAATTGATGCAGTATTGCGCGCTAGGCTATCTCCAATAACTAAAAACAGAATTTATGAATATATAAGCCAGACGAGTGTGGTTAATCCATATGCAGTACTTGTTTTTGAAACTGATGACGGCAGAGTCGTATTCGACAAGAGAACAAATGCTATTCCAGAGCCATCAAAGGAGGTCCTGCCCCACCCCTCCGATATGGATCTAAAGACACTCAAGAAAGCAATTATGAATTTTATGAATCAAAAAACTACCATCCATGGCCTTCTATGCACAGCATTCCAAAAAATTTCTGGGGAAAAGGCTAAGGAAATTATAGGGAAAGCAGAAGTGAATCTCAAGGCAGCAAACCAATACACAGAGCACGAACTGATAAAGATAGTTAACGTCTGCAAACATACAAAGTTTCAAAGCCCAAACACAGACCATCTAAGTCCGATAGGAGAACAAATTTTGACTGCAGGTATGACATCTGAATATACCATCACGACGAACAAAGACCCTCGTGGTTCAATTCCTCAAGACCAGCCCCATCTGGCTGTCAAAGTGCTAAAACCTGCCCTTACGGCGTATTCTTCAAGGACATGTGTTATCAACAATAGACCTACGATAGTAGAATGCGGGATCGCTTACGGGGGGGATATAGGTTCATTCAAGCTGTACAGATTTGCAAACAAGATCCCCTTGCTTTATGACGAAGGCTCTGATGTCGCAAGAGAGGTAGTTTCTGAAGTTGAGATAAATAAAATGGGAATATCGAAAAAGGAAGTAAAAGAACAGTTAGCTACGGCTGATTCCAAATCAGACAGAGCAGTAGAAATGCTTCCTATTCATATTTTTTTTCATATCTGCTCTACAAGAATTCCGTACAAAACAGCTGGCAAAGAGAGTATTGCAGCCGAAGGAGATTTGAAAAAATACATGAAGTCCTGCTTAGCAGATCTATATAGGAAGGTAAGTGCTCAAATACGAAAGGAGCTGCGTGTCAAGGAAGCTGAGAGTCGACTTCGACTTTATCGTCATTATATACCTTTCATAATCGAAGCGATTTCAGAATCTATCGATATTGATGCAAAGAAGCTATATGAATTGTTCAACGAATTAGCAGAAAAACATGTCAGAGGAGAGACCGCGCAGGATAAGAACCCGTCCTACAAAGAGGATAAGATTACTGAATATAGAATCCAACAAGAGGTTGGAGAGGTTGGAGCGAATACACAAGTATCTTCAAAAATTTCTCCAGATACATTTGGAGCAAAAACTATACGAAATGAGGACAAATACCTCCGCTCAAATCCATTGGCTCTTCGAACTAAAGAAAAAGGGATGACTCGAGGCTCGAGTAGTAATAAGTGGAAAACAGACGGAAGAAACAAACTCAGAAGAAAAAAAGGGATCCAAACACGCACGCAAGTAACGTTAGACAAGTTTAGCAAATCGAGAGCATCAAAAGGGATGACAGGGAGATAGAGTATGCCTGCTATAGACAAACGCCATCAAGAAGTTATCAAGAAAATCAAACTAGTTATGAAAGATATAAGCAAGAATATTTTGATTCAAAGGATGCCGATCTTAGACGTTCCTAAAGTAGGATACGATAACACTGTCTGGTCAGAAGAAAAAAGGATGTTAACAATAGGCAATAAAATAGTACAGGTTAGTCCTGATAGTACTAAGAAAATCCCGACTTTTTCGCAGTATCTGGTTATGGCTAACGCAGTAAGAAAACTGCTCGACGAGGAAATGGAGAGCACAATAAGAGGCATGTATTATGCTACCTTAAGCACTGTGGGGGACGACAAAATTAAACAAAAATTCTGGAACAGTCAAGAAAATTCTGACGATGCGATTAAGGCGGTTGAACTGCTAACCGGAGTTCCTAGGGAGGAATTCTCTGTGACGTCTAAACCTAAAGGAATGATTTCCGGTCCAATAACATTGCGCGTCGGTGGAGACATAATCGATTGCAACCTAGGAAGCAGGGCAACTTCTCAGCTGATTCCAACCAACATACGCGATGTAGAGATAGTGGATGTCAATGCAAACTTTGTCATGGTTGTAGAGAAAGATACTGTTCTCAACAATATTCGCAAGTCTGGGTTCATCCAAAAATATAATGCAATATTATTGACTGGTTCGGGTGAACCCGACCGAGCTACTAGAATGATGGTAAAGACCCTGAATGAAGTCTGGAAAAAACCGATAGTAATTTTTGCCGATGCAGATCCCTGGGGGTTGGGTATCGCCTTACGCTACAAGATTGGAAGCGAATCACTTAGCTATGATAGCGATAGACTAGTCACACCTAACTCAAAGGTGTTGGGAATGATGTTCTCCGATATCTATGATTATAATATTCCTGAGGTAGCGCGACTGCCAGCATCTGAAGAAGATTTGTCTAGAGCAAGTGATATGAAAAGGAAACCCTGGCTGAGTGACAAAAGGTGGCAGAAAGAATTGTCGTTATTTTTGCAGAGAAAAGAGAAATGCGAGCTTGATGCCTTTTTCAAACACGGTTTTAAATATCTGGCAGAAACTTACATTCCCGAGAAGCTGAGGCAGGAAGGTCTTCTCTAATCTTTAATAACTAACAGGTCAGTCAATGAGGAGAACTCTCTGTCTGTCTGTGATTGTTGTTATAAAGTTCTGAATATTTGGGGTCTAATGATACTTGGTAACGGTACTTGTTTGATGCTGAGGTAAATATCGGCTAAATTCACTTAAATCCATAACTAAACCATAGTAATCTTTTATATTATCGATCGTAGACTCATAATGCTTTTTATTATTGGATATAGTCGCATCAGCGATTAGGACAACATCATACCCTAAATTGAAGGCATCGCGTAGAGAGGCCTCTACACAAATCGAAGTATCTATACCTGAAAAGATTAATGTGTCTATGCCCAGGCTTGAAAGCCATACTTTTATCTCGGTGTCATGAAATGCAGAGTCCCTCCGCTTAATAACAACATGGTCTCCTGGTTTGGGCGCAACTTCTTTCACTATTTGTGCGTCCCATGTACCTCTGACGCATATAGGTTTCTTCTTTATTCTTTCCTCTCTGGACTTGGGGAGAATTTTATGTGTTCTGGTAAGCAGATCAATTCCTGAGGATTCCCTTACTGCCTGGGTATAGAACACTGGTATAGAGTTATTTCTACATAAATCTGCAAGCTCTCTTATTTTTGGGATGACCTGGCGATATCTGCTTGTGTCTATTCCTAGGAGGTCATATGAACCTCCTTTGCTTACAAATCCATTTTGAACATCTATAATCAACAGTGCAGGATTTATGTCGTAATCTAGAAGCCTCATTAAGTAGAGCATCTTCGTCATCCAAATTTATAGCATTATCCGAACTATCTTACCGATTTGTGGTCAATTGGAAGATCTATGGAAGCACGGTAAAAACAAAGTGTCGTTGTTCATGTCTGTGTTACACATATAGATAACAGAGTATGCTTACGCACTTAGAAGTAAAGTAAAACAACTATTAACTGTTCTTGCTCGTACGTACAGCTCACTCATAACTCACAAATGAAAGTTAGGGAAAGAAAGAAAGAGGGTTTTTACCATCCTAACGACCTAGCTGATTTTGCCGCAGCATCATCTAGAGCTTGTTTTGGCTCTTTTAAACCATAAAATACCTCATCTATGGCTTCTTTTATATGATTAGCTATTTCAGGATACTCCGGAATGCTGGGTCTGCTCCTTCCTACTTCAATCATGGATATCATTTCTCGATAATATGGGATAGACTGCTCAAGCTGCGTTGAATATGGGCCTTCGCCTATGGGCGTTTGTGTAGGAAGGTATCCGTATTTCTCTAACCACGGTGCAAGTACCTTTGGTTCTAACATTATAGCAATTAACTCCCATGCCAGATCTTTGTGTGTAGATATAGATGGAATGCTCAACTGCCATCCACCCGTCATTGTACTAGTTTGAACACTATCATTCGGTACTGGAAATGCGGGTAAAAAACCCACCATCTGTTCAAGGTTCTGTCGATCACGAAACACGCTAGGCATCCACGAGCCAGATAACATAACTGCAAATTTTCTGTCGACAAACTGGATATCCAGTGTTGTTTGTGGCTTGAGGCCTATGTCAATTTGTTTTTTAAGAAACTCAAGGGCCTGAACTCCTTCTGTGCTATTATAACCTGGGAACCAGTAAAGATCCTTGGTGGGATGTCCAGGTCTGCTTTCGACTATAGACCCTCCAAGCATCCACAAATAAGGATACCACATATCTACAGCGGTTCCAACATCACCATTGAGGTGCATGGGCTGTATTAGTGTATTATTCCCTTCTTTGTCGGCTGCTTGTATTGTATTGTTAATCTTTTTTGCCGCTGTAAGATATCCATTCCAAGTCTTTAACGAATCTGGGGAGACATTTGCTTTGTTCAATATGTCCTTCCAATACCATATACCCCGTACATCAGTCCAAGCCCAGATACCATATATTTTGTCATTATATATCATGCCATCTAAATTGGCTTCATAGAAATCAGACAGTCTTCCCCACTTTGTGGTCATATTAGTGAGATCAGTCAAAAGGCCCTTTTCAGCAAATTCTCCTAACCAGATCTGATCAACAGATACCAAATCTATACTATTAGTATTGTTAGATAATGATTCCAAGAGTGATGTTCTGGTGATATTGTATGGAAAAGTAGTATAGTTTAGCTGAATATCTAAATTAGGATGTCTTTTCCTCAGTTCCTCTAATGCAGGCTGAAATAGAAATTGCCATCTTTCGGGATCAGCAAGGTCGGTAAGTACGGCTCTGAGTGTAACTTGTTCCCCATTCTTGCTCGTTGCTGATGAAGTAAGAACGACACCAATATTTGCTCCTATGCCAAGCCCTAATATCAGGATAAAAACAACGCAAATAATAATAGGAAAAGATTTAGCGTCATTCTTGAACATAATATTGTGGCTTACACTAGCAATTATAAATACTCTGATCTTGATGATTTAATTTCTTTTGTGATTATATCTTTTTTAAGATTGGCCCATGATCTTTTAATATTCATACCGTTTTTTGTTAGTTCTGTGTCAGTTACTCGTGCATCCATTACCGGCAACAACTAAGCAATATCGATATCTAAAGTGACTTGATTAATTTAGTATCAATGAATAGTTCTGACAATCGTACAGTTTTCATTCAATAATTTCTATCCATGTATTTATGGTTCAACCCTAATTACCGCAAATTATTATTATTTCTATACTTCCTAAACTCAAGGAGATATTTCTTCTCCTTCTGTCGTTCTTGCTTCCTTCACTTTTTGACTATTTTGCTGCTTCAACAGGGGGATTTCTTCTTTCTCTTTTCTTCGCAGCAGGCAGTCAATTATCTTTCGGAAGTTTTTCTTGTAGTTTTCCGTAGAGAATCTCATTACCAAATTACTTAAATTTACTCTTAGACTGTATTCTGATATAGTATTGTTGATCTTGTTATTGGTGATTTTGAAACCCATATTACGCGGTAGTAATGCATCTTCAATTATTTCTGCAGCTTCTTCTAAACTACTATAATGATACTGTTGCGGAACAAATTCAGAATTTCCTCCAACATGTGGCACAACTGGAATTAAGCCTGCTGCCATTGCTTCTGCTACAGATATCCCAAACGGCTCGCCTACCAAAGGATGAAGATATACTTTTGATTTGCTCATAAGATGGAGTAATCGTTCAAAACTAGCGCCGACTTCCAGCTTCACATAATTTTTTAGACCATAACCATTTATCATACCT
>DASTUU010000246.1:0-6109 GCA_035759485.1 Nitrososphaeraceae archaeon | reverse complement strand
GAGCTCCAGGTGAGGGTATTGTGTATTTGGCACCATTCCATAATCTTGACAGTAGAGTACCACAAGATGTAAAACAGAGACTAAATCAGACTACACAAGATATAATCAATGGAACTATTGTGGTGCCTGAGAGATATGAAGAGAGTCCCTGAGAAATAGATACAAAGTAGCTGTTGAGTCGATGGCAAATGCAATATTGGATGGATAATGAAGGCTACAATGTGTATGAAAGGGCCCCTGATGGCCATCTAGGGGTGTTGTTGTGATGAGCCCAGACAGTTTGTAAGAGTTGACTTTGACAAAAGAGGTGAAACGTAGCTAACATTGCCAAATAGAATGCTCGATGGTATCCCTAGGGTAAAATCAGGGTTCGGAGAATTGCAATTCGCAACTATAAGCTATTCAGATACTATGAATATCATTCTTGTCACACTGCCTGAGGAAAGTATTCCATTGAGATATTATGATGAACCAATAGTGCAGTACTTCCCTATTTGGAGTCATAGCTGTTTTAGTGCTAGCTTTGGTACTGGTGCACTAATGTGGTTCGTTCGTTTCAAAGGCACACTCCTAAGTTTAGTAGGGCTCTAGTTCAATTTGAAAATAGAGTTTGCATGTATAAAAGATAGGTCAACAACTTGATAACTATTGCATAGGCGGAACTAACTGTTCAGGCAGCTTGTACTTCTGTTCTACCATGTATGCAATTTTAAGTATGCGTGCTTCATCAAATGGTCTTCCAACCAGCTGAACACCTACAGGTAACTTAGAATCAACCAAACTTGCTGGAATATTAAGTGCAGGAAGACCAGTAATATCAAATACAGTTGTTAACCTGCTCAACGACGAGTATACTTCTATAGTCTTCCCTTCGATATTGACTTCCTTTTGATTTAAAGATGGTGCAGGAATGATAGTAGTCGGAACCAATAAAGCATCATATTCAGACATAGCCTTCAAAAATGCATCTTTGATTTCTTGTCTCCATTTATGAAGAGCATTGAGATACTGCACTGCTGTTATTTCAAGTCCTTTTCCTAGCATTCTTATTACATCCTCTCCATAATCCTGGGGTCTGGAAACCATCCATTCATCATGGGTCGCAGCCGATTCGCCTAATCGTATAGCCCTCCAAGTCTCAAATATCTTGTCTGTTCCATCTACATCAACATTTGATGTAATAGTTATTCCACAGTCATGAAGCCTATCTACAAACTCTCTAAATATCTCCATAACTTTTGGTTCAATTATATCAAAGAAGAATTGCTTTGGTATACCAATCTTGAATTTCTTGCTATTATTATTATAATTATTATTCTTTGTTTCAGAAGAAGATATCTCTTTCAGATAATCAGGAACCGGCATCTTTGCAGAAGAAGTATCCAGCTTGTCATAACCTGCTATTATCTGAAGTACTGCGGCAATATCCCAAGCGCTTCTAGCCAAGGGGCCCACATGATCAATGGATGGAGCCAATGGCATCACACCATGCTTACTTACTCTCCCATACGTTGGCTTGAGACCAAAAATTCCACAGAGAGATGATGGCACGCGAATAGAGCCGCTAGTGTCTGTACCAATCGATGCCAAAGACATTCCGGTGCTAACTGCTACAGCAGAACCTCCACTCGAACCGCCAGATATTCTAGAAATATCCCAAGGATTCTTCGACGATCCATAATGCGGATTGATATTGGTTATTCCACATGCAAATTCGTGTGTATTATTGGTACCGACAATTATTGCCCCTGCCTTTCTAAGTTTTTTAGTGACGGTAGAATCATAATCGGGTACAAAATCAGCAAGAATCTTTGATCCGCTGGTACTTTTGACTTCCTTGACGTAAATAAGATCCTTTAAACTAATTGGGATCCCATGGAGGGGCCCAAGGTATTTGCCTTGTTTGATAAGCGAATCTGCATGCTTCGCCTCACTTCTTGCAGAGTCGTCAAGTATAGTTATGAATGCATTAAGTTTAGGATTCAGCCTTTCTATCCTTTCAATGGTAGCATCCACTACCTCCAAACATGAAATCTCTCGACAAGCTATGAGTTTAGATAGATCTTTTATTGTTTGATTGGCGATATCTAGCAATGACCTTTTCAAGAAAGAATCAGCCTCCTATTATTATTATTATTATTATTTAGAAAGTCTATAAGGAGATGATTATTAATCTGTTGACTTCTATCCTGTTTCTTTCTCTTGGTTTCTAAACATCCCCGGTCATTACTCACAGAGCTAGCCATGCGAGTCGTTCAAGCAATCTATTAATAAGTTCATGTCATGACTTTTTAAAATTTCAATATATATGAAAATTTTTTTTGGATCATCATTTATCCAAGTAATTGAAAGCAAGGCCAGATATGGCATATCTATATGATTAACGCTCAATCTGCCATTTCATTTATTGGCATTCTCTCGGCTTAGAAAACAGCGCTAATACTTTTTGTTTAAAGAACTCCTATCTCATTTTAGACGTTTTATGATATATCAAATGCATTAACACAATATCCAGATAGGCTTATTAATTTACCAAAGTAACATGGTTTTAAAGAGGTCATGCGGCAGCATCATATACAAAACGAGGAATCACTTGCTTTCACACAAGATGATAATAGTGGCAAAGTAGAAAAATCTACCTCGCTTGTATACATTGTTGCTCCATCATTAAGATTATTAGATAAAATGAAAGATGCAGTTACAGTCCTTGACGCATTTCAAGTCCCATATAGTATGTCAATAGTAGCAGCACATCGTGCTCCTAATAAAACCCTAAAATTTGTATCTGCTCTTGAGACTAACGGTACAGAAGTTATTATTGCATGTGGAGCTGGCTCAGCACACTTGCCCGGCATGTTAGCTTCCCTTACTACTATTCCAATTATAGGTGTGCCTCTTCGAGGTGATTCGCTTGATGGTATGGATTCGCTTTATTCGATAGTTCAGATGCCGCGTGGTGTTCCTGTTGGAGCTATGGGGATAGATTCTGCTTATAACGCTGGCGTCTTTGTTTGTCAAATATTGGGTTTGAAGTATCCTCGTCTTAGGCGAAAGCTCGTCGAGCATAAGCTACTTTTAGAAAAAGAGGTAGAAGCTGAAGATGCGCAACTCAACAATATTAAGAATAACAAGCATAAACGAAAAGGAAATCTGAGAACCTTATAGCAGATAGTAGTACTACTATGGCTTCATCTTTGAAAAAGAAAAGAAGAATCTTGTTGGTTGATAATGATCGACGGAGTTCTTACATAATAAGCTTAATCTTAAAGCTGAATGGCTATGACATCGAATACTATGAAGATCCAAAAGCTATGTTATCAGTATTGCAAAACAGTGCCTTTGATCTAATATTACTTAGCTTATCATCAACCAAAACAAATTATTTTGAACTCTACAATCAGATAAGGAAGAGAGATCCTGATGTCAAGATATGCTTTATGGTAGATGATATTTCTCGTACCAACTATTATTATAATGACAAGTTTGTACAATCATTTAAAGAAGACCTCAAGTCATGTGATTTTGTCGACAAGCCGGTTAATACAAATGAGATACTGGAAATTGTGATGTCTCATCTAGAACAGCAACATGAATGACAATGCCGTAGCCACACAGATTCACTTTGGTCTCTAATTAGAGCCGCTATTATTTGGTTTACATTCCTCTTCTTCATATTACAGGAAAGCAAAATTATTATCTGATATTCAGAATACTGATGGACTCAACTTAGGACTAATGAAAGAGGAATATTTTATGATATATGCAACATTTTCTTTCATTTCAAGCCTAAACCTAAAAACTTAAATAGATAACTTCAATAGCAGACGCCATATGATCCTGCCACATGGTAAGCCCATTCTAACGGGAGAATTGGAAAATTTTGACAAGGTTACAAAGACAATGAAAATGGCAGATTTCATTGCAGCGTACTGGTCAAAGTCCTCATCGTCTTCATTTAGAAGGAGTTAGGAGGACGAGAAAACTGTATGACTAATACAAGGAAGAAGACCGTTGAGCGACCATCAGCATCACCACTGCCATCATCCAATAAGGATTTTACTTCAGCTACAAGAGATGCTTTTTTAGACACGGTGGAGCGGGACTACGAAGAATTCAAGAAAACACGCACTTTTAGATATCCTACTTGGCTATATGGTCCTGTCAAAGGTAAGCTAGTCAAGGTTGAGGTAGAGGACTGTCCAAGGTTTGGTGATACAGCTTATGTTGAATTTGATTCTGCCAGAACGGCCTTTTTGAGTATCGATATGCAGGTAGATTTCTGTGGTCCGAAGGGTTATGTCGATGTCATGGGATATGATTTGGGGTTGACATCTGCTCCTATCAAGCCTATCCATTACGTCCTGCATAACATCCGTAATGGTACTGACATTAAAGTCATCCATACCAGAGAAGGCCATGTGCCAGATCTTTCAGACGCACCCTATAACAAGGTACTTCGCAGCAAAATCATTGGTAATGGTGTTGGCATAGGTGACATCCCTAATGGAGGCCTGGGTAGATTACTTGTAAGAGGGGAAAAGAATTGGGATATAATAGACGACATATATCCAGTCCCTGGAGAATATGTAGTAGACAAGGCGGGCAAGGGTGCATTTGGACAAAGCAATCTTCCGCTCCTATTGAAAAACCTTGGCATAACTCATCTTGTAATCACAGGGATTACAACTGATGTCTGTGTACACACTATAATGCGAGAAGCAAATGACAATGGATACTGGTGTGTTCTGCTAAAAGACGGTACAGGAGCTACAGATTATGGAAATTACCAAGCGGCTATAAAACAGATCAAAATGCAGGGTGGAGTATTTGGGTGGGTCTCAGACTCAAAAAGATTTGTCGAGGGCATTAAATCGGCCTTTAAGAATTAATAATAATTGTGACATTTCTTCCAATGTTTTTCATTGCATAATCCAATTTTCGGCTGAGGGACTGCAGATCTATACGTTGAGAGATACTTTATGAATTCCAATAGATTCCCTTAATAGATAGTGGCTCTACCTTAGTCAATGAGGCGTGAAGGAGATCAGTTTGTTTGAAGATAGCCAGAGTCCGGAAACGTAACGAAGAAGAGACCTTCGCCTTAGTTAATAATATAGATCAAAATAGGCTTATCTTAAGAGATGAGATACAGAAGCAGAATCGCCTCGCCTTGCCTGACAGTCTTGAAGATTTTGTATTCGGAGGTTACCCTCACAAGATGCGCGAGCGCCTAGACAAGCTTTCTTATTCTCATTCACTGATTGAATTTAATATTCTTCCTCCCATTACTAGAACATTCAAAATTATCTGTCTTGCTTTCAACTATATGGATCAATCCAGCTGGTTGCGTTTTGGGAAAAATCCACCATCTGAACCAGTGATCTATCTTAAACCAAGAACCAGCTTAATTGGTCCCTTTGAAAATATTATTTGCCCAAAATTTGTAAAGCAGCTCGATTATGAGGGAGAGCTGGCATTTGTTATGGGAAAACGATGCAAAAATGTTGCTCAAGAAGATGCATTGAGCTATGTTGCAGGTTACTTCATAATGAATGACATCTCTGCACGAGATATACAGTTTGTTGACAAGCAATATTCACGGGCGAAAGGATTTGATACATTCGGTCCCTGTGGTCCGTGGCTTACTACAGTAGATGAAATTCCTGATCCAGACGATTTGCAGCTTACTACAAGGGTTAACGGTAAAATCAGACAAAACTCATCTACTAAGAACCTAGTCTTGAAGGTTGATAGGATAATTCATAGCCTCAGCAAAGTGATGACTCTTGAACCCGGAGATATAATATCCACTGGTACACCGAGTGGTACGGCGCTTTCATTTTCATCACATCTAAACGTATATCTTCAACATGACAATATAGTTGAAGTAGAAGTCGAAAAATTAGGAAAAATTAGGAACCATGTAGTTTTTGTAGATTAAAAAATAATTATTTTAACTGCTCTATACTCTAAGGTTACTAGGTTCTTATTATCATATGATTGAAATTCTCCTCAACCTGTGCCAACACCTCATATACTTTGCAAGTGGCTACATCTAAGGCCTGAATTCAAATAGGGTTATTAGATTGGGGCCTCAATCTTCATTCTT
>DASTUU010000245.1:0-12877 GCA_035759485.1 Nitrososphaeraceae archaeon | reverse complement strand
AGATTAAAGGGTGAGCCTGACTGGATGAGGGACTTTAGATTACGATCTTATGAGGTTTTTATGAGTAAGCCCATGCCAAATTGGGGAGGCGATTTGTCAAAAATTGATTTTCAGAATATATATTACTATGCCAAGGCAGCTGAGAAGCAAGGAAAGAGTTGGGATGATGTTCCGGAGTCAGTCAGAAATACATTTGAGAAACTAGGGATTCCAGAAGCAGAAAGAAAATTTCTTGCAGGTGTTGGCGCCCAGTATGAATCAGAAGTTGTCTATCACAATTTGAGGGAAGATTTGGAAAAGAAAGGCGTAATATTTGCCGATACCGATACTGCAGTAAAAAAGCACCCTGAACTTATGAGAAAGCATTTTGGGAAAGTTATTCCTCCAGAAGACAATAAATTCGCAGCCTTAAACAGTGCTGTTTGGTCTGGTGGCTCATTCATATACGTTCCGCCTAATGTAAAGGTCGATCTTCCTCTCCAAGCATATTTTAGAATTAATGCAGAAAATATCGGTCAATTTGAAAGAACCTTAATAATTGCAGACGAGGGTTCCGAAGTTCACTATATAGAAGGATGTACCGCACCAGTCTATACAACTGAATCACTGCATTCTGCAGTAGTTGAATTAATCGCTAAGAAAGGTGCCAAGATTAGGTATACTACTATACAAAATTGGAGCAAAGATGTGTATAATTTAGTAACTAAGAGGGCATATGCATATGAGAATGCTTCAGTTGAATGGATTGACGGAAACCTTGGTAGCAGACTAACTATGAAATACCCGGGTGTATATATGCTTGGAAGGAATGCTCACGCAGAAGTTATATCGGTCGCATTTGCAGGCTCTGGACAACATCAGGACGCAGGGGCCAAAGCAGTACATCTGGCACCAAATACAACTTCAAGGATTACAAGCAAATCAGTTAGTAAAGATTCAGGTAGAACAACATATAGAGGATTACTTCATGTTGCAAAGGGGGCTACAGGTGTCAAATCAAATGTTAGGTGTGATGCGCTGCTATTAGACGAAAATTCAAGAACTGACACTTATCCTTACGTAGAGGTCAATGAAGAAGATGCCACTATCTCCCATGAAGCAACTGTGGGAAAAATAGGAGAAGATCAAATCTTCTATCTGATGAGTAGAGGGTTCTCAGAATCTGATGCATTATCTATGATAGTTGGGGGATTTATGGAACCTTTTACAAAGGAATTACCAATGGAATATGCAGTAGAGCTAAACAGACTTGTAAAAATGGAAATGGAAGGATCAGTAGGATAGACACATAAGTTCTATCCTATCTGGAGATAAGGATAACAGAAATTATATCCGACTAGCATGTCTAAGTCATATGGCTGCCTCCAAAAATTCCTCAGTAGGTTCCAAAGAATCTTCTGACTTATATAGCCATTCCTATCCTAGACCGGAGCTCGCTGCTATTGATTTTCAGCTGGCAGCTTGACCTACTAGTCCAGAATATGAAATATCACAATGGGTAAAGATGTAAGCCCTTACCTACATCAATAATCAATTGTGACATCATGCTTCATTATTTGCCAGTCGGATATACTATATACGTGAAATGACTATAATAACTTTCTAAAACTGAGAGGTGGAGGGACTTCCATGTGATTCAATAATATTTTTTGGACACAAATAATCCCTATCCTAGCTGGTCAAGTCTTTTTGCATCATAATAATTCCTTTGATTTCCTTTCATTCTCCTATGTCTTGTGGAGTATTTCGGAATATCCGGCTATTGGCAAAATGGGTATTCTGAGCTCATAAGCTGCAATATTTATACTATTTCCTATTGTTCAATTTTCTTTTATACACTCTAACATCTGTTTCTATTTCTGATTTTGTTTTCCTTAACAATTTAAATGCTGACTCCAATAATACTTTGTCCTTTTGGCTTGCTACGTCTTTTGTTTTTCCGTCATTTTATCAGAGTTTTCCCAATATGATTTGCATATTGCAAGTACTGCTACTTTGTAAACAACTGACAATGCCACTAGTGAAATGTATTCATTCGGGCTGTTTTTTTGCAGGATTTGGGTGAGTTTATCAGATATCTTCACAGTTCTGGCAACAAGTGCTTTATTTTCAGGAGGAATATCCTCTTTTTGTCGTTTCAAGTGACCTTTTCTCCTTAGTCCCTATATATGGTATATGATTTCGACATTATTACCAGACCATGCCACAGAGAGCTACAATAGCGAGACAGAGAACAAGATAAACAAGAAGACATTGGAGAGCAAAAAACCACCAATGGAGTATTCTAAACATTATTCATTCTAAGTTCAGTATGTTCTCCAGCACCGCACAATGGGCAGTCCTTGTTCTTCCGTATATTAAGATCAAAGGCAACACCGCACCTCCTACAAACCTGCATATCTTGGGCCAAGATAGCTGTACTTTAATCATCTAGTGTGTTATAACAGTTAGCCGATAGGAGCATTAATCGTAGCGGCTTCTATTGTGATTTAGCGAGCGTTTTCTTTCTAATCCTGAGTCCAGACATTTATGAAGACATAAGCTGTGGCTTCAGCAAGTTCATTCTTATGTTTCCATTATTTTCCTAGCCTTCTTCTTATAATTCGATGTACATCCTCCTCCGATATTGATTATGATCATAATCAGGATGTAGTTTATTTTCAATTTCAGGGATGGGTTTGTGATTGCATTCGGTGAGCGACTCATTATTCTTCTCCTACTAGGACTATATTTCTTAGTCTTAGGTTCTCAAACAGTGCTAATATCAAATCCTATATTTCTGAGACTGTACTCGTACTGTGAATATTTTGAAAACTATTCTAGCTCATATTTTTCGGTGTATAGCCACAATAATCATTAATCCCCCAAAAAATTAGATTTTACTTTCTTGATGTCATGCTGCTATTGCCTATTGCATCCATTATTACTTGTGTAGCTCGGGTACCTAGATTTGTTATGCAATAGTTTTCGTTTCTCCATTTTGAGTCCAATTTATTTTCTCTGATTAACTCTGAGACTCTATTTACTCCAGCTAGATAATTCATTACTGACTTCCAAGTGACTATAATCGAACACTCATCACAAACGCTGCTTTTAGCATTGCTTGCAAATATTGTATTACAAAAAACGCATTTGTTATAGACCATTGATTTACCAGCTCGTGGGGCATTTATGCCAAAATGAATTTTATTAAAACACGCTAAGCACAAATGCTGGTTGTTAGATTCTGTACATATATGATATTGCTCATTCTTATTACACAATTCACACATCGGGCTGGTCGTTTGTTCTTCTGTTATCTTGGCTGCACCTCAAAGGTTTTCATTTGATGGTAGTTCGACAACCTTAACAACAATGACAATTCTAATCACATCGCTATTATAGATTGCTTCGCCTTTATTATTTCAGCATATATCTGAGCATGTTGGCTAGCTATACTATGCCATCTAATTTCTTTTTGAAATGATTCGACTGCTTTAGTATATTTCATATAATTTTTGTCTAGTATTTCAAGGGCCTTTGAAAATTTGTCAGGGGAACGTCTCACAGTTATTCCTAATCCTTTCTGAGAAAATTCTTGAAAGAACTCCAAATTAGTAGCTATAAACGGAAGTCCATGAGCCAAAGCATCGAACATAACACCTGATCCAGAACTCACTGTGTAAGGCAGAATTACAGCGTCAGCTGAAGAAAATAAAAGAGAGAGCTGCTTTTCGGTAAGAAAATCTTCTTGCAAATTTACTACATTATTTTTATCAAGATTAGGGTTAAACTTTTCTGTACTATAATGATTCTTTGAAGAGTTTACCACTATAGTCCATCCTTCTGGTATATCCATTTTCTGTATAATGTCCCAACCTTTAGTAGCAGTCATAAACCCAAGTGCTAATGCGATTCGACCACTTTCAGGCAGATTAAATGATTTTCTCGCTTCTTTTTTTGAAATACCAAGTGACGAAGAAGGTTCGGCACCATGCAAAATAACTTCGCAACTTCCAATCATCCTAGTCATATAATGCGAGAATACTATACCTGCTTCACTCATTGCCAGCTTCTCTTTATTCAAATTGTGAAATGAGTAGTAATTGAGCAACATCTTCCAGTATCGCATGACCCTCTCCAAAAACCTCCTGAGCATATTTCGTTTAGATGCATCTTTAAAAGATGTCATTAAATTGAACCATTGCTTGAAAGGGTAGGCCGAATGGAAAGTCGTTACTATTGGTGTCTGGCAGTATTTATAGAACAAATCTATGTTAGTGCTTGTTCTTCTAGGGTTTATTGGATCAAGCTTTAAGCCATATAAGCCGTGTTCATACTGAACATGAACCAAATCTGGCTTCATTTTTTCGACTATGTCTAACAACACACTGTAATTCTCTGGATTTTCGGGAGAAAGGCCTGAAAATTCACCGTTACCTAGCTTATTAGATACTACATCAACTTCAAAGCCAAGCTTTCGCAAAGCCTTTGTCAAGTTGTAAGTATAACGTCCTACCCCTCCTTGCATAGGAGGATATTCGGTAGAGATCATCAAAATTCGTGGCATATTAATACTACGAAGCATATATTAATTTATATACAACTATGCATATAAGTCTTGATATAGTTCTATCATAAGGCTTAAATATAAATCTGAACTAGTATTGTAATATATGCCTACACGATATACCGTGACAGTAACAGTAGTTGGTTCTAGTTCGGTAGTAGTCTTGCCCAAGCCAGTCATAGACGGATTCAATATAAAAAAGGGAGATAGATTAGAAATGACAGTAACAGATGATGGAATACACATCCCTCTCGCAGAACAAAGAGAAAATAAATAATAGTTTCTTAGAATGCTGAAATAGATGTTAATATGGATGCTTAAGACGAAAGACGAATTAGTTCGTGTGGAGGTGGAGCTGGAAGTACCGCTCTGAGCTTATCGTTTCATTCTTCTCACTTGTCCTTGAACTGTAGTTTTTAATCGTAACAAAGCCCCAACCTTGTCTGAATTCGTCATAGAATTCGGTATAGTAAAAAGATAAATAGCAAGAAACAATTATCGCGTATGAAAGGCAACTGGGGAGGCGTCGGTACGACTCCGGTACAGTGTCCTTCGTGGGCCATACTATCGTTAGATCATATTGGAAGAGAAAAGAAGCCTTGTTATATAGGAAGTGCAGATAGTAAATCATTGAAGCCCATATGTGAGGAGTGTGGTCTTGGTTGTTACTCTGTGTTAGTAGCTAATGGTATTAGTGGTGGATGCGAACTAATCTTTTTCAATAATAGCGGCTACAGTAACGGCTACAATAACAGTCACGAAACAATGCTTACTCCAACAACCATTTTGGCTACAGAAGCAGAGGTTTTAGCTATGGCAGTGAGGCGAGTCCGAGACAGTATACGAGGGGTGGTAGAGCCGGCATACCGTATTCTTAGGTGTTATTACTATGTTATCTTCATTATTTCAGCAGAGGTGTTATCAAATTATATGCATGATCCTTGGGCCTAAAAATCATGTCAAAAATGGTTCACACACCTCCGAGCCCGTCTACTACACGGGTTCATATGCAAGTTAGGTGCTATAGGATAATATCTTTGATTAAGGGAGGATACATATTCTAATAATGCCAGTAAAGCTATCTACTACAGTCAGAAAAATTGATTTAGTTCCTAATCATAGAAATGCTGCTCTTTTAAGAGAATTTTCTCACTATATGGTGTCTAACGGCTCTTCAGAAAGCCACCAAAATAACAACCTCAAGGTGTTAAGAGCCTTTGCAGCTTACTTGGGATCAAATGTGACTTTCCTCGATATTAAAGAAAGTGATCCAATTATTCGTTTCTTGGACGATAAGCTTAAAAGTACTAATGATGATCCTGAAAGAAAAAGTATAATCACCTGGAATGACTACCTCAGTCGTATCAAGTATTTTTTCAGATGGCTTCACAATAACAAAGGAAAAGACGCATTAATATATCAGTCAGAATGGATTACACCCCATTTCGCTAGAATTAAAGAGAAGAAGACCAAGCGTCTAAGCCCATATTCAGAGACAGAATTATGGGAACAAGAAGAGATCCTTTCTATAGTCAAGTACGAACCATACAAACGAAATAAGGCTGCATTAACTCTATTTTGGGATCTAGATGCAAGAAACCATGAGGTTACTATGCTTAGAATCAAGCATATTCGTCTTAAAGAGCAATACGGTGAAGGTGAAATCCCACACGAGGCAAAGACTGGTTCTGGCCCAGCACTTCTGACGTGTTCTTTTCCGTATGTTAGAGACTGGCTTAATGAACACCCTTTTAGAAATGAACCAGATGCTAGGCTTATAGGTAATATTCATACAGGAGCTCCAGTCAAGCCTGATGCAATGTGGAGGGTGATGAAGCAGCTGAGAAATAGAATAATCAATCTACTTCAAAGTGACTCTATTGCAGACGGGGAGGAAAAACAAAAGCTTGAATTTCTTATAAAAACCAAGAAATGGAATCCTTATTGTATACGCCATTCTGCTATTACCTCTGATTCAGACTTTCTTCCAGAATACGCACTAAAGAAAAAGGTAAGATGGTCAATGAATTCAAAACAAGGAGCTAGGTATATCAAAAGGAGAATGGGAAATGATCTCAAGAGACAAATACTTATTCATAATGGAATATTAACTGGAGAGGAAGTCCAGAAAAAACCGTCTGTATCGATTTGTCCCCGTTGTACTTTAGTCAATGCATTAGGTAACAAATACTGTTCCAAATGCAGTTATCCTTTGGTTCCGTCGGCCTTTGAAGAGATTAAAGCAACAGAAGATATGAAAATACAAACGCTAAAGGACAAGTATGAACATGATATGAAAACTATGCGTGAAGAGATGAATCAGCAACTTGGCCAGATTATGTCAATGATACAGCAAAATGCTCAACTGGCATATATTAAGCCAGAAGCATTGACAAGTAAGGCGATACAGCAATAACAGAGAGCACATTGACATCCGTTATACTAGAATTTTAACCACTAACAATGCCTAGTCGGCTATCGTCTCCCCCTTATCCTTCACAAGGGTCAGCAACTTTCTCCAACCGTCATCTTCTTTAAAGTCTAAGTCCTACATTTCCTTTTCCTTATATGCCAAATGCCTTATATCTTTATCAATATTCCATAGGGAATCTATTATGGCATCAATTTCTTGTTTCATTCCGACCTGTCTGCACTTTTTCTTTCCGTCATCTGTATTGGCTATTATTAAAAAGACTACAGTAAGGAATGGACTGACCCAATATGCTAACAAGTGGCACACAGCCGCAGGCAGCATCATCCATCCAGTTGAGTCTCCTGCGTTATACTTTACTTTTAGTCGACTTATATTAGAGTCTGTCAAACGTAGAGACTATCCTGGTATGCTTTTGCCCAACTTCTTGACCCTTGAGAACTTTTACGAACCTGGGTATAAAGTAATTAACTTCTAGTTCACGATTAAAAAAGTTAGGTGGGATTATGACTCTCTTGATAACAGTAAACGTAACAGTATCAGATATCCGAATGTTTTCGTCTACTCTCCGGCTAACATGTCTTTTTGTCATATCCATATCTTGCTTCTCAAGAACCTTCTCGAGGTCTCTTGAGTGGTTTAACAGAGTGTTGTAGGAACAAATAGTTGACCACCTTCTAGAAGAAATATGCTGATTCCTCTCTTTTGCTGCCAGATTTACAAGCGTCATTGCTAGCATGGTGGGAGCAAGACCGCGGAACGAAGTATTCTGTGCTATATAATTAAACATCTTTAATGCGGTGTCATGAACTTCCTTCGGGAGTCTAAAGTGTCTTATTACATCATCTATATAATCCTGGACAGTATCCTTCTTTCCATAACGCCTTACAAGACCTGTTCGCATTTATTCCCCTAAGATTGAATTAAGTTAAGATGCATAATTATATTGCGTTACTTATCTAAAAAAAGCCTTGTTATGCTAGATTAGCCCCCACGGTGATATAGAATAAGCAGCTTTAGATAGTATCATCGTGCAAATATCGAACTCATTAGTTTTATCTTATTTTAACATAAATAATGGCTAATAACGTAATATAGTATTACCAAATATATTCTTGTTTAATCAGTTATTATGAAGATAAATTTCTGAAATCAGTTTCAGCAAGCGAAAGAGATTCATCTCGTTATCAACAATTTAAGAAACTCTATCAAACTGTGAAGAAGCAAGTCTAGACAAACAAATAGCCATGGGCTATAAGTTCTTTAACTTCAAACTTTCCACTGCAGTGTTTACTGCAGCATCTTCAGACGTTACCAGCGGATGTTGTCTTTTATGCCCCTGCTTCGGTCTGACACGAATTGTCAATACAAGCCGTCACCACATTCTGTTGGAGAGCTTGGATGGCTTAATAATAACAAGGGAATAATAAACTTGAATATTAATGAACTGCGTTGTACGAATTTGGCAAGTTTTGATTTCGTTTATCTGATTGAAATATCTACGATAAGGAGAAATTAGCAGATTTTGGCGCCAAATTTAAATAAATGTATAAAATTACCCTCTATCTAGATGATTGGTTCTTCTCCTTTTCTGATGCAATTGGCAGGCATGGCGGGGTTCGAATGGGTGATTATCGTTGTGGTAATCATAGCTCTTTTCTTCGGAGTAAAGAAAATTCCAGAGTTGGCAAGATCATTTGCCAGAGCTTCCGGCGAGTATGAGAAGGCTAAAATTGAAATGCGCAAAGAAGTTGAAAGTGTAAAAGCTACAGGTGTGGGAGAAAGAGAAAAACTAGAATCAGTTGCCACAAAGCTAGGTATAGACTATGCTGATAAAACCGACGACGAGCTTCGTCAGGCAATAGCCAAGAGTGTTGAAAAAAAGCCCGAATAAAATTCTTCCAAAAGCTGTGTAACTAAGACTCACCTTTAATGTAAATTGATCTCATTGGTTGTTGAAGAGGAGTCTGCTGGTTCGGGAAGATGAATTAACAGCAAGAAGTGATAGACAAGAGGTCCTTATCCAGTCAACATGTCCTTATCCAGTCAACATAGCGCCCGCTGCCATAACTTAACGTGAGAATATAGCATATAGTGATTATAGGGTTGCAGAATTAACAACAGCATTTGGACGACAAGCGTTACAACATATGCAGCTTATTGCAAGAGAAAGTCTACGATTTCAAAATAATCTACGGGGATACCGATAGCTTATTCGTTACTAATGTGAAGAAGGATAATGACGTCATGAAATTTATTGCAGAGTGTTCGATCAATTAGAAGATGGGGTTTCTTTGTTGTGAAAAAGTTACAGCTGTCGATAACTTCATCTTCAGCTAAACTTTCAAAGTCAAGAACATCCTCTGCCCAATCTATTTCCGCAGTGGTCTCAAGCCCGCGCGAACCTCTTCTGAATAGAGTTGCGGCTGTTCCCATGCCGCAAAGTGGCCGCCTTTGGCGACCTTGTTGTAGTAGATAAGTTTGGGATACGCCCGCTCTGCCCAGCTTCGCGGCATAGTATAGATCTCGTCAGGGAAGAAGCTGACGGCAACAGGGATCGAGACATTTTTGACGTCGAAGTAGCTGCCCTTGTATTCCCAATAGAGACGTCCCGAAGAAACGCCCGTCTTCGTCAGCCAATAGTGCGTAACGTTGTCTAGTATATCGTCTGGTGTAAGACCTTCAGGAAGTCCGTTAAATGAACGTGTTATCAAAGCGTAACTGCGCGGGTCGTGGTCAATCATGAAGGCTGCTAGGCTCACTGGTGAATCGACCAATCCTATCGCATCCTGTGGAGCCGAACCCAGCCAGATTGCGTAGCCTACATGTTTGTATGTGTCGGCTAGCCGGTCGCACGCGGCTTTTTCCTCGGCTGAGAGATTAGACGGCAGCGGGCCACCGATCCGGAGCGCCTTGTCAATCTCGGGTGGAAAAATGCCAGGAAAGTTAGTGTGAATGCCGATCAATTCTGGAGGCGCCTGCGCACCCATCAGGTCAGTAATAACCCCACCCCAATCGCCGCCTGCAGCCACAAACTTCGTGTATCCAAGACGCTTCATGAGTTCTACCCACGCACGTGCAATGCGGTCGGGACCCCAGCCAGTGGTGGTAGGCTTCCCTGAGAACCCGTAGCCCGGCATCGATGGAATCACGATATCGAAGGCGTCCGATGCGCTCGCGCCATGTGCCGTGGGATTAGTCAGGGGATCGATAATCTTCAGTTGCTCTATTACGGAGCCGGGCCATCCGTGCGTGACAATGAGCGGCAACGCATTTTCATGTTTTGAACGAACGTGGATGAAATGAATGTCCAGGCCATCGATGTTCGTTATGAACTGCGGCAGTGCCTTCAGTCTAGCTTCGACCTTGCGCCAATCATATTGTGTCGCCCAATAGCGCGCGAGTTTCTGAATCGTCGCGAGCTGCACTCCTTGCGATGCATCCGTGACCGTTTCCTGTTCAGGGAACCTTGTCGCGTTTATGCGCCTGCGCAATTCAACAAGTTCCGCTTCTGGAACGTTCACCTGAAAAGGACGAATACCTTGAGATCCAGATCCTCCAGCTGGAGGAGATGTGGTAGTAGTATTAGAAGAGTTTACCCCACTAACTACTTGCGAACCTGTTTTACCTGCCGATGCTTCGAAAGTTTTGAGAAGGTTCGGAATCCCTAATGCACCTAATCCCAAGAATAAAGAGCCGCCTCCGATCAATTTCATGAAATCTCTCCTCGAAAAATTTGCGGGCATGATTCAATATAACCTAATGTGATTGTTTTATGATGTAAGTATTAAGGCTTTTCATCTCAAAGATGAAAACAATGCTAATATCTTAGAGAAGATTAAGAATATCTTATTACCACATCAAAAAACGTCTAAAATATGAGGCCAAACTACCAATGTAAGTATTATGACGAAAATCCTGCATTTCTACATTAAAAATGTCTAAGTTATGAAACGATGACGAGGGTAGAGCTATCATTAGTGATTTGGTAAATCAGCGTCTGACAGATACGAGAGAGGGCGCTTTTTTCGGAGCAAAGAGGCAAAAATGATCTTTGCGTCTTCCACAGGTTTCACGTTGGTTCTAGGCCTATTGCCTTGAATTATTTTTGCTTTCGGGATGATGATTTCAATGGCAAAATCATCGGAACGAGGATACCTCATCAAAAATGCAAGTCACGTGCTGAATAGGACTTGACCCTTGATCTTCAATAGTTTTATTTTAATACGATAATGGCTAATAACATAATATAGTATTCTCAGATATATTCTTGTTTAATAAACCTGATTATCATAAGTTTGCAAGCAAGACATGAAAAGGGGTTTTAGTTCACTTCCCTAGTTAGCGTCATTCACAGGCGGCTTTGTCTTTCAATATTTTATGGGTCGTTGTTAAGTATATTTCTAATATTGCTTTATTTGTTATCTAAGTACTAATCTGCAATTTGCGCAGGGCCAGACTCGACATAAGTTGAGTCTCCTGCGGTTTTCCGATTTCGAGCGGCTAACTACTAAATACTGTGGTCCTCAACGATATGGGGCCAAGAAAAGAAGACATAAGAGACTAAAAGACTGTACTGCCCGCAGGAAAGGCCCTAGATTCAGCGATTTAGGAGTCCTACGGCATATGTAACTCGTTGAGTCTTCCTGTGGGAGATTATGAGTTAGTTACATCTTTTCCTGCCTTGTCCATAGAGATTGACTCAAGTAACTCAGTTTATTGATCGGTATTCTTTTTGAAGATCGGATAGAAATGGTTATATCCATCATTTAATAATGTTGCCAAGATGCCAACTTATATTGTATTAGTTAACTGGACAGATCAAGGAATAAGAAATGTTAAAGATACTATAAAGAGAGCCGAAGCCTTTAAATCTGCTGTTGAGACGTCAGGGGGTAAAATGTTAGATGCGTATTATACAATGGGACAACATGATTTTGTAGTAACAGTTGAACTCCCAAACGATGAATCTGCAATGTCTACTCTATTAGCCTTAGGAGTACGAGGAAATGTCCGTACTACAACGCTTAAAGCATTTTCATTATCTGAAGCGGAAAAAGTAGTTTCAAAATTATCTTAATTCCTTTTCGATTCTAAGCGGTCTTCTTAGTATTGCGTCATAATGGTCAACTAAACTTTTACTTAATCTGTTCTTATGATGGACCTTTTTTAAACATATTTACAGATATTGACAAATGCGACTTAGTTTATTGATTGGCATTCTTTTGAAAGTCGGTTGAGAATAGCCTTATGTACTATCGTATCCCATAATAGAGCATAGATGTATGTGATAAGTCTGGCTTAAAAGAGAAAGACAAAAGCATACCAGGGATTAGAACGTTACCTTTATTGATTCCTCTATTGCTACTGCTATTAGTATTAGCAAGCTTGAAGGTCTCTTTTATTATCTTTATCAATAACGATATTCACAGGATTATATTGTTGTCTACGATTATATTTGCCTAGACCCCGAATTAGGATTTTACCGAGGGGTAAATTAGAGTTTTACTGAGGTCAAATTATCAAGGATTTTAGCAAGATCTTGTCCCTTTTCAAGGATATCTCTCCATGGATCTGCATGTCTTTTGAGAATATCAGGTACGGTCAACATAGTAAAATCTGAAGGTAAGATATTTTCTAATTCCTTCCATTTAACTGGCATCGATACTGTTGCTGAGACAGATGGCCTAGCTGAAAAAACTGAAGCAATTGTTTTTCCTTTGGCATTTTGATTGTAATCAAAAAATACTTTGCCGCTTCTCCGAGTCGTATCCCAAATTGTTGTTATTTTTTGAGGGATCCGTTTGGTCAATATTCTTCCAACAATTTCAGCAAACGCCCTTGTTTGATCATAACTATATGCGCGAATAACAGGTACAAAAATATGCAAACCAGTT
>DASTUU010000244.1:0-12197 GCA_035759485.1 Nitrososphaeraceae archaeon | reverse complement strand
GTCATTACAGGCCAACCATTTAATTCCCATCCGTCATAGATTGTATAGTCGGAATGGGACTGTAATATTTCTGGCGATACTTTCTGTCTCAATGATAAATCAACAATGACAAGGTCTGCGTCTGAGCCGGGCTGAATTGTACCTTTCTTTGGATACATGCCAAAGATCCTGGCTGTGTTAAAACTGGTGACCTGCGAAACTTTTACTAAATCGATCTTACCTTCATTGACACCCCGGCTTAATAAGACTGGCAGCAGAGTTGCTACTCCAGGAAAACCAGATAAAGTGGACCACAAATCTCCATTTCCTCTTTTTAGAGACAAACTGTTCGCAACATGATCGCTTCCGACGGTGTCAATTAATCCATTTGCGAGTGCATGCCATGCAAAGGCGACGTCCTTCCTTGTTCTCAGCGGTGGGACCACCTTACCCAAGATACTGTCATAGTCTGTAGAATGCGTCAAGTAGTGAGGGCATGTTTCAGCAAATGTTCTGCCAGGAGTCCTAATCTTCTCTTCTGCAGCTCTCTCTATTGCAAGTCTTGAACCTAAATGAACAAAGTAAATACTACACCCTACATCCCTAGCGTATTTACAGCACAATGAGATTGTGTCTGCTTCAGAGGCAGGTGGTCTGCAGTCTGACCATATTTTCAGCGGTTTTTTATTGTACTTCTGAACCTTCATTTTCTCTTTGGCATCTGCAATTCTTCGTGAACAAATTGAAGAATCCTCGGCGTGGATAAGGACAATAGATGATGTCTCTGACGCCTTTTTCAACGTAGCAATCACTAATTCCGGAGTAATGTTAGCCTCTCCGTTAATGATGCCACCATCATCACTGCTTCCAGGTTCTTGGTCCATAGATATTGAATTCAAGTCATAGCCAAGATTCAAGTAGAGTTTAAAGGAGTTTATCCCCTTTTGTTTCAGGTATTCGATGTCATTCAGTTGATCGAAATTAAATACTGAAGCATGTATAGCATAATCGATGTAATGAGTCCCGCTGCTAGCTTTTAGCTGTTGTTCAATGTTTTTGTAACTCTGGTTAAGTCTCATCATGCGAATAATCGTGGTAACACCGCCAATGGATGCTGACCTTGATTCTGTAGTTGCTGCCTTTTCTATTGGGGTATAAACTCCATAATGAACATGAGGGTCAATTACTCCTGGCAGAACATATTTTCCTTCCGCATTAATTTTCTTGCCTGCATTCACATTATCGACCGATCTGAGAAGTTTTTTTATCTTCCCGTTTTCTATCAAGATATTTGTATCAGGAAAAACACCCTTGTTGGGAACTACGAGAGAAGCATTGGTAACTAGGATATCGCATGTATTACTCAATCTGTTAAATGTAGTTATTAGTTGTTAATAGTTCTTTTAAATTGTGGGACTATTCTGTCTCCTGAGCAGTCTGGTTTTCCTCTGCACGACTAAAATAGTAGTCCGCTCCGCGTAGATCTGGAGTCACAATAAAAACATTCCTTTGATACAGTAAATATGCCATCGCTTTGTCATCTAAGTGCGCTCTGTTGGAAGCTTCATGGCGTAGTCCTGACACCCAAGCGGAAGTTTAGGTCACTGACCTTGATTATATAACCAATCATTAATTCGGTCATAATAATGAGAAAATGCACATTTATGGAATCTGGGAATGGATGTTCTAGGAAATTATCTAACGATAAGTAAATATAAAAACGGATTCTAAGATTGTTTATAAGTGAAACAGTTCTTCCAAGACTTTTGCCAGGCAATTATTAAGATTGATCCATCAATTAGATATTTTGGGATAGCTGATGGGCACGGACGTATCTTAGCTAGTGCTGAGCGGCCTGGTCTAGTACCTTTATTGAACCAGCAAGAAACAGAGCAGTATGCTATAACTGCTGCGACCAGACAGTACACTCGGATAAGGTGGCAGCATATTTTGGGTAAGATTAATTTTACATGCTCTCATTACGACAAGCTTCTCCGGTCCACGATACCAATTACAGACGACGCTAATCATCTATTATATGTTCTGATATTTACATTCGATGTTACCACTGAGAACTTTCATGAGATTATAACGCAAAAGATTATTCCATTAGTTGACAAGAATATTGAGAATTTTATTTCGCTTTCTGAGGGTTAATCGGTGCTTTAGATATAGGTATAGATTCATAAATGAACTTGACAGCAGGAGTGGTAGCACTCATGTGTTAAATGTATATGGATACTCCAAATATCAAAGATAGAAATTAAGTCAGGTATGTTCAAACGATTATTTTCTGCTCTCGAGCTCGCCCCTATTTGCCTCGAAGCCTGTCCTTCTGGATTCCAGTAGCCATTTTCTTCGTAGAGGATCGTAGACATAGGTAACGGGTAATGTCATCTCTCGCTGCACATTGACCAATTCTGCTGAGACAGCATCTACTAGATACTCAACTTTTTCAATTGCCATTTCGAATTCCTTTTGCGATACATCATTTATGTGGAATGTGATATCAGTATGAAATATCTCTTCCTTATGAATAAAACCAGTGAAGGAAAACTCAACCGCTAGTCCCCTCTTTCCCCTTCTTCTCCTCATATCCTTTAAAACTTGTTTCGTACTAAACCACCCTTCACTAAATAGTTCAAAGAATGGATCGCAAAAGGGAACTGGAAAATTAATTTTAACAATTCCCAACAAGGTTGGGTCCCTAAACTGAAATTCTTGGTCCTCTTCGATCACGTTAAAGGTCTTATTCAGAATATTGTAAATTGTCTCAGACTCAGCGAGTGAAAGACCCCTATGTAAGAGCCTTGAACTTTCGGTCGGTCGCACAGTTGAATATTACAAGAGAATCTTTATAACTTATCTTCTTACTGCAGAACCTATTAGTCCTAAAACTCTCTTCGCTATATGATAGAGAGAAAACTAACGCAATAAAAATGAAACGAAAAAGCAAAACCTGTAAAGTAATTGGATTTTAGTTTGTAAGTTATGATGACTATTGTAAAATATAATACACGTTGATTTGGTTTTAATGTGACCATTGTTATTGTGAGATAGATTACGCTGCAGCATAACCTAAAGTCAGCATACCCAATTCGCAGAGCCTGGCACATTTGGCTAGGTTTGGGGTTGGTGCTTATCACATCCATAACAACAACCATTAAAAATAAATTTGACAATTGCATCTAAACCGTAGTGAGTCCAAGTGGGAGTAAAATTGTGTACGTCCTTCTCGATGGAGTCGGTGACCTTCCTAGCTCTCAATTAAGCGGGCTTACCCCATTGCAGTCTGCTTTCACCCCTGCACTAGACGCCCTGGTCAAAAAGGGTTGTATGGGTCAGGTAATAACGGTAGGTCATGATATAGCACCACAATCTGACATTGCTGTCTTTAACATGTTGGGTTACGATTTTAAAGACGGCGAAGGATATGTTGGAAGAGGAGTGGTTGAGCTACTTGGCTCAGGAATCGAGTTTCGGGATGGCGACCTCGCAATGCGAGGGAACTTCGCTACCATAGACGGTAATAAGCGAATAATCGACCGCAGAGCAGGAAGAAATATTGCAGGATGGGAGGCTAATGCAGTTTGTAAAAGTCTTTCTTCTAAAGTCAGGTTCAACGATCCGAACGTTTCTCTTGTGATTAAGCCAACAGTTGGACATAGAGTAGTAATCAGGTTCAGGCACAGTAGCCAGAAGCTTTCTGATAATATAAGCAATACCGACCCCGCTTATGACAAAGTGTCAGGAATAGGAGTTGCAAGGATGTCTTCCTATGAAGACACGGTTCAAGCAAGCGTACCAGGTGATGATACAACTGCTGCGAAGACGTCAACTCAACTTGTAAATAACTTTAGTGATCAGGCTATTAATATACTAAAGTCCGACCCTGTAAACGAAGAAAGACACAAGGCTGGAAAAAAATTGATAAATTGCGTACTTCTCCGCGATGCCGGAAACAGAATTCCAAATCTTGTACCAATAAGAGACAAATATAGATTGAATGCAACAGCCGCTGTGGTTGATATGCCTGTAGAAATTGGAATAGCAAATATGCTACGGATGGAAATATTGAAGTCTAGTAAAGTTGATGATTATGAACGGAAAGCGGAGGTTATCTCTTCAAACCTTGCAAAGTATGACCTTATTTATGCACATATCAAGGGCCCTGATGAGTTCGGACATGACGGTGACGCTCTAGGTAAAAAGAAAAATATAGAGCAAATTGACAGTTTGTTTTTTGACAGGATCCCAAAGGAAACGAAGTCGGCTGATGTCGCCATTGTTGTTTCAGCGGACCATTCTACTCCATGCATAATGAAATCCCATAGTCCTGACCCGGTTCCACTTCTTATCTCTAGCAGCCGGGTTCAAAATGATGGTAGCCTTAGATTTACAGAAGAATTTGCTGCAAAAGGCATCCTCGGTCAGATAAATGGAAGTCAAGTAATATCCACTGTATTGCAGGCAATTCATCATCATAATGCAAGCTAATTTTTATTGAACCTTTGGACGTCTCTCTTGTCCAAATGCTTGTTGTCTGTGGTGTAAAGATTTTACCTCCTTTGTCTCCGTCTTTCCGTGGCAGAATCAAGTAGCTGAGAGGTCATCTCTGGCAAGTTTAGAGTTGACTAAAGATATAGTAGTGGTGGAGGAGTAGTAATCAGGTTGGGGACATCTTGTGCTGTATTGTTTCCAGCAGCGCCTGTTGAAGCATATGCTATCATGTAGACAGTCATGCCTTTTGATGACAATTGCAACAAAAATAGTAATAATAACACAGTAAAAATAACTGCTACTATAAATATCACGTTCATATCCCACATATTTGCTAATCCTTTTCCACAATGGAATTTATGTTCTTTGGCACACTTTTACACCGTTTTTATGTTACATAATACGACGACGAGCTTCTTAAGAGACAATCCGATTTACATAGCTTCTAGTCTTGACACAAGCAGTTGTACCCATATTGTGATCTGTAAGGCAAGAAGAACAATTGAAGATGAACAAAAATCTTCGAATCCAAAATTTGACCTCAACATGCAGTTCTTTAGTTATAATTCATTGATTATGAGCTATACTATGACCATTTCGGCTATGACTGTCACCACTGAATCAACAGCTAGTACATATAAACATATAAAATATAGATTTAGAAAGTGCATGCACTACAACTGATAGTTTAGGACAGTGTCAAATTCCACCTAACAAAAGCACTGAAAAAAGGGCATTGGAGAGGGTTATTTTCTACAATCTGCTGCCTGTTAGCAATGTATCCTTGCATTTTTCACATATTTGTTCATCTATTTCAGGTTCTATGTTATGATGTACATCGCAGATTATGAATGTATAACGCATATAATTACATAGTTCGATAAATTTGCTCATAGTGCTTGGAGTATACAGCTTGTTAGTTGCAAGGTCGTGGGCAATATCTTCAATCATGACCATAATTTGGGGTGTAGAGGAAAGCCGCGACATTAGCTGAGTGTCTCCTCTAGTACCTCGAACATAGTTGCTCACTGCAGCCTGGGTTACCCCCAATACCTTGGCTACTATTTCCTCCTTTAGATTATACTCTCCGGTTAACTTCCTTGCCAGTAGAGATCTGACTGCAGGAATTAACGATTTTGCTTCTATCTCAGAGGGTAACAACATACGCCTAGGTAAGGAAAAAGTTGACAAATTATTATATAAAGTTTGTCTACTCATTCCTAACTAACACCTTCTTTGTATTAAAAAGCAACAGAGAATCCAGAATCGACTGAAGGTGTGTTGGCTCAAGTCATACTTAAATACACCGAGCTTTGAATCTTGAGTAAATGGGAGAGGTCATATTTTTTCTCCTTAGCCAGAATAATTATGGGAGAGGTTTTATTTCTTCATGAGAGTAAAGTTTGGATTTACACAAGGGTTGAATGTTGCAAGGCTTGGACTAGATGAAACCCAGGTTATGACTGCATGCCAGATAGCGGATAGGATGGATTACGACTCGGTGTGGACCATGGATCACTCTAATGTTCCTCAATGGAAGAATGCCGTTGTAAATGATGCTTGGTTAATGCTGGCTGCAATAGGAGCAGTTACATCTAAAGTCGAGCTTGGAACATGTGTTACAGATGCAATCAGAAGACATCCTTCAAGTATTGCCCTTTCTGCAATAACCCTTGATAGAATAACAAGAGGTCGGGCGATTTTAGGCATAGGTGCCGGGGAAGCACAGAATGTTATAGACTTTGGAATAGAATTCTCAAAACCTGTCTCCAAGTTTAAAGAGCAGCTGGAAGTAATAGCGAAGTTGTTTGAATCAGACCCGGATCATCGTGTAAGCTATAAGGGCCAATACTATGCTCTCATGGAAGCCTGTCTCCAGGCCAAGAGCATTAGAAAGCCGAGACCTCCGATTTACATTGCCGCGGGTGCTCCTAAGACCTTGGAATTATGTGCAAGATATGGGGATGGTTGGATCCCAATTGGCTACACCCCCGAACTATTCAAACACCATGCTAACGAAATCAGGGAGCGTGCGAAAGAAATTGGGAGAGACTTAGATGGATTTCAGTTTGCTAATGATGTAGATATATACTTCACAGACGATGGAGAGGAAGCGTGGAATAAGATGAAAAATGCTGTAAAAGTGAGTTTGTACAAACCAGAGCTGCTTAAGGTCCACAATATCCTACAAGATTCCGAGTTCGACTTCAGGCGGTACTTCACTGAGTATGCTATGAATAAGCCGGAACTCATGGAGCAAATGAAGAAGGCGGCCTTGAAGATACCTGATGCAGTTGCTAGAACCGCAATTGGTGTTGGTAAGCCTGATGATGTAATCCAGATGTTGGAGAGATTTATTAATGCAGGAACAAATCATTTTATAATTCGCTTTTGGGGTGAAGGATACTTCAAAAATATTGAAACATTCGGAAGCAAGGTAATAACTTACTTTAGAGATCGGGATCGTTCCTAGCTTTGGACGTTTCCATCTACACCTTCTCTCAAAGATACAAATCTAATGTGCCATTCCTCTGAATCTGGATGCTGCTCGCCTGCTGGGAACTGTGATGTCGGGTCAAAGGCTTAGCATCTAAGCCCAGGCCTCTTAGGGATCGATCAAATTCTTCAGCAAACCCGTGGAATGTGTAAACCTTTTGTGCCCCAGAAAGTCGTACTAATTGTACTAGCTCCTCGTAATCACAATGGTCACTCAGAGGCAGAGCATAATCCAAGCCCATCATAAACTTGTAGCTTTTATCAATTGCCCATCCGCTAAATCCTACCGTGACCGCTCGATATCTTTCCTTGATAGTTTTGATGTACCCTGACCTGGCGGCTCCTAGGGGCATTATCATTACCCATGGTGCCAATTTTTCTAGCAAGTGCTCCTGTTTGGCATTGGAAATTGCAGTACATTCTTTTAACTCAACTCCAAAGTCTCTATAAACACTATTTATTTTTGCCACTGAATCATGAATATAAAGCGGAGCCCAGTGTTGAAACAACTTCGTAAGCAGTTGCGCCTTACCAAGAGGATATCCCATAAGTATTACTGACATGCCCCTATCAAACGTTTCACCTATTATTTTATTGGTCATGTGCACTATATCGTCAACAGGGGGAAAGACGTATCTTGGTAAACCGAAGGTTGATTCTACTATTAATGTATCTGCGTCAGGTATCCGAGCACCACCCATAAATCCCCTTTGTCTGATCGAAATATCAGCTGTGTAGTAGATTTGATCCCCTATCAATAATCCCCTTGATCCTAGCACATGGCATGTATCAATCAAATCGTATCCATGAGAGCATTCTCTACAGTTGGCAAGGGACAGATCAACTCCACGTGCTTGGGCCAAGCATATGGTTTCCCGTGAAGCTAGGACTTGTTTTGCGTAAGCTATTTTCTTTTTTCTGGCCGTTATTAAATGATCAGAATGGGCATGAGAAAAAAACATGACATCGGCTTTCGATTCCCTACGAGGATCAAGTAGGATCTTAAGCCCATCGTTGTAAACCACAAGTCCACATTCTTCTGATGCTGCTACTGTGGGGGTCGTATGGACCAACATTTTCTTTTCGTAGGATTTCAGCTATTTTAATTTTGATACGGGAAGATATGTGACCTTTGCTCTAATTTTTCGCATCTTTATCCTTCGTTGTTTATAGAGCTTTCCTGTGCATACGTTTTAGTACATACCTTTTCCTTTACACTTAATGCATGCATAATGCACGTCTTCTATCTTTCCATAATATTGACGATACGCTTGCACGACATGCTGTTGTGTATGAACCACCAACCAGCATCTCATCGATAGTATTCATTTTGATAGAATCAAATTACAAACATCTCTCTTCCTTTTTTTATTTTTTCAGATTATGAAGAAGAATAGTGCATCCTCACCGCTAAACGTTTAAGCATGTTCTAGAGTATGTTTGTTTAAAGTGCTTAAACTTGCTATTTTGATTTCAGGAAGAGGAAGCAATATGAAAGCCATCCTGCAGTCTATTCAAACAAGTGACCTTACAGGGGTCGAAGCAACAGTTGTTATTTCAAATGATCCGCAAGCAAAAGGTCTTGCGATAGCAAAGGAATTTAGTGTCTCAACAGAGATCTTGGCTAATTCTGAATTAAAGGGCTGGGCATATGACAAAAACCTGTTTTCGCTTCTTCAAAAATATAATGTCACTCCAATAAATGGTTTGGTATGCCTGGCCGGGTACATGAGAATCCTGAGTCGTGAATTCGTTGACATGTATAAAAAGCGTATTATTAATATTCATCCTTCATTACTTCCATCTTTTCCTGGCTTACATGCACAGAAGCAGGCTTTAGAATATGGTGTAAAGGTAACAGGATGTACCATTCACTTTGTTGACGAAAAAGTAGACTCAGGATTCATAATACTTCAACAATCGGTCAAAGTATTAGACTCTGATTCAGAAGAGACCTTGTCTGAAAGAATATTACGAGAAGAGCACAAACTATACCCTCAGGCTATAAGGCTAATAGCTGAAAAGAGAATATCAATTCGGGGTCGCAAAGTAATATTAATATAGAAAAACCTTGAAGTCCCAAATATAGTGCTTCTTAGGACGAGGAAAATTAATCAAAAAGGAACACCATCGTTGATATCATACTATCAAGTCTGGGATTTGGCAAATGCTGAAATCTTGTAAACAAACTGAATGCATGAATGCTGGCAAAATGAATGCATCAAACTAAACGCAAAATGGTTGCAAATATAATTGATGGCCTATCTGTAGCTACAATAATACAAGCACAGGTCAAAGAGCAAGTGGAAAGGTTGGTCGCAAAAGGCGTGAGGCCCTGTCTTAGTACAATTCTTGTGGGAGAAAATCCGGCCTCTATAACGTACATTAACAAGAAACAAAAGGCTGCTAGCGAAGTAGGAATTACGACAAGAGACTCAAGATTTAGCGAGGCACTAAAGCAAGAAGAAATGGAAGAGGTAATTTCAGATCTTAATACAGACAAGCTCGTCCATGGAGTGTTGGTTCAGCTTCCTCTTCCCAAACATATAGATCAGAATGCGATCATAAACAAGCTCAACCCTCTAAAGGATGTAGATGGTTTAACTCCTTTCAACTCTGGTATGCTACTGAAGGGCAATCCTATCATTAAACCTTGTACTCCTGCCGGCATTTTGGAATTGCTGGACTTTTATAAGATTAATGTAATGGGAATGGATGCAGTTGTAGTTAACAGGAGCAGTTTAGTTGGTAAGCCATTAGCTTGCTTGCTAGTTGAGAGAGGCGCAAGCGTCATGATCTGCCACTCGAAATCAAAAAGACTAAAAGAGAAGCTAATTAGTGCAGAAATGATAATAAGCGCCGTTGGGAATCGTGAGCATTTTACTTTATCTGATGATATGGTCAAGTCTGGGGCAATAATAATCGACGTAGGGATCAGCAGGCTGAACGGACGAATCTGCGGCGATGTGGACTTTGATTCTGTTCGTATGAAGGCATCATGGATTACACCAGTTCCGGGGGGTGTCGGGCCCATGACTGTAGCCATTCTGTTAAAAAATACGGTATCCGCCGCTTCTTTATCCATTGAAAGCAAGGACAATAACAAGACGACAAAATATGAGCAGCATAACCGCAGATGAAAAAAACAGAATAAGAAAATTGATGTTAGAAAGAAGGAACAGGATATCTACAGCTGAGATTTACAAAAGAAGCAGGCTCATTCAGCTTCATGTTCTTAATTCCCAGCAATTCTTGAATTCTGGCACTATTGGTGTATATTTTCCTAAAGGAACTGAAGTAAGAACAGAGGAAATTATTCGAAAAGGAATTGAAATAGGCAAGAAAGTGGTTTTGCCCAGAATTGAGTCAAATGAAATGGAGTTCTATCAACTATTAGGTAAAAGTTTCCAAGAGGAAAATTTGATCACGGGCAAATTCGGAATAAAAGAACCAATTAGAATTGGAAAGCCGATCAATAAGATTGATTTGCTCATAGTTCCCGGTATTGCCTTTGATAACAGGGGTTCAAGAATTGGTTATGGCCAAGGGTACTTTGACCGATATATTCTAAGAACTAAAGTGTCATTTTCATTGGCTTTAGGGTATAAATTTCAATTAGCATCTTGTAATTTACCTCAATCATCTTTAGACCAAAAGATAAATGGTCTATCGATGGAGACAGGTATGCTGGTTTTCTAATTTAACCTACAAAAGACCGAGTCTGCTTAGTTTCTAGACGAGAAAGATTTTCCTATGTCAGTACGATAATATTCTTTTCCTGGACCCCACCAGATACTTCGAACTGTATCATACGCCTTCTTCCTTGCCACGTCAAGATCTTGTCCACTTGCTGTAACACCTAAAACCCTTCCGCCTGCAGTGACGAGGCGGCCTGTTGATTCCCGCCTTGTGCCTGCGTGAAAAATTACCACATTTTTAGAGAAGAATGAATTCAATCCATTGATTTCTTGGCCGCTTTTATATTTTCCTGGATATCCCTTTGAAGCCATGACTACACATACAGAAGATTCCTTTTTCCATCTAATAGGTGACATAAGCTCGAGCCTTTTGTCTATTGCGGCCTCTATATATGGATAGAGATCTGATTTCATCCTCATCATAAGGGCCTGGCATTCTGGATCGCCCATTCTGGTGTTAAACTCCAGGACATAAGGAAGTCCGTTTTCACTATCTAGCATTAGGCCAGCGTAAAGGAATCCGGTAAACGGAGCCCCCAAACCTTTCATGCCCGCAATTGTTGGTTTTATAATGTCATTTATTATATCAGCTTCTAAATTTTTGTTCATTCCTTCTACAGGAGAATAGGCACCCATTCCTCCAGTGTTGGGACCTCTATCATTGTCATAAGCCCTCTTGTTATCCTTGCTGATCGCAAGAGGTATGAAGGAATTTCCGTCACATATTGCTATATATGATGCCTCCTTTCCATATAGTCTTTTTTCAATGATGACATTATTACCAGAATCTGCGAATTTCTTATCGAGCATTAAGGTTCGTAGAGCCTGGATGGCTTGCTTTTTGGTTCTACATACAAACACTCCCTTACCCAAGGCTAAACCATCAGCTTTAATTACAAGCTTTTCCTCTTGAGACCGAACGTAATCTTCAGCGTCCTCATAAGAAGAGAATACGGAAAAGGGAGCGGTCCTTATGCGTAGCTTTTTCATGAAGCGCTTACTGAAAGCCTTACTAGATTCAAGCTTTGCGGCTGCCTTTACCGGTCCAAAGATTCTTAATCCTTTTTTCAGAAATTCGTCTACTATCCCTTCTGCCAATGGAGTCTCGGGGCCAACAATAGTCTCGCAGCTATTGCTTGCTGCAAACTCTATTAATTTAACTGGATTTGAGTAATCAATCGCGATGTTATTTTCAGTCCCTCCATTTCCTGGACAAAAGAACACTTCTTTTACTCTGCAGCTCTGACGTAGTTTCCATCCTAGTGCATGTTCCCTGCCGCCAGAGCCAATTATTAAGAGATTCTTCTTGCTTCTTCTAGGATGCAAGATATACCAATTTGAATTGCCGGATAATAAACTGTTTGAAAAACCAAACTAACTAACTATTTGATGATGCCCTTTTATTTGATATTACTAAGTTAATTATATGGCAGAAGAAGAGAGTCCAGAACGGCCAAAACGTGGGCTTGCTTCAGCAGCGGGAGATACCCGAGAAAGAGTCGCCAAGAAGGGAGGCACGGCTCC
>DASTUU010000243.1:0-4592 GCA_035759485.1 Nitrososphaeraceae archaeon | reverse complement strand
GCTTCTGGGTTAACTTTTAGCCCGAGCATATTCATGGAAGATATAATAGCGGAAATCGTTCTTATCACATGGTATCGGTTTACTTCTCCCATTGAACCTATCCTAAAAACCTTGCCTTTGAGGTCGCTAAAGCCACCTGCTACGAGAACTCTAAACTCTTTGGCCAGTAGTGTTCTGAATTTTTTGTCATCCATTCCATCAATATATTTGGCAGCAATTACAACGTTACTACGTGCATCCTCTCTTGCAAATGGTGCAAGACCAAGTGCACTCAAACCGCTGTAAAATGCTTCGGCACACAATCTATGTCGGCTAATCCTCTTGTCTAATCCTTCTTCCAAAACAATATCGAGAGCTTCATTAAAAGCGTAGAATAAAGGAAGAGCCGGCGTAAAAGGGGTTTCGAAATTATCTTCGTAATATTTGAAATATCGTTTGAGGTTCAGATAAAGGATAGAAGTTGAATTCGAAAGGATGTACTGCTTAGCCCTGTCGCTTATAGAAATAGGAGATATCCCCGGGGGAGCTGCTAAAGCTTTTTGCGACGCCGTCACACAAATATCAATATTCCACTTGTCAACAGGTAACTCATCTCCTCCTAGAATCGAGACCGCGTCAGCCACAAAGAACGCCCCATGGTTAGAACACAACTGTCCTATTTTATCCATATATCTAATAGTGGTTCCGGTTGACGTCTCATTATAAACCACATAAATTGCCTTAGTGTCTTTGTTTTGATAGAGGGCTTGTTCAATTTTTTCATATTGAGGGTTTTCTCCATAGGGAGCAGCAACACGAATAGCCTTTCCTCCCCAACTATCAATCAAATCAGCAAGCCTAGATCCAAACTCACCACCCACAGGAACAATGGCCTTATCACCTTTTTTTATCAGGTTAACAACTGAGGCTTCAACTGCTCCTGTTCCTGAAGTTGTCAATAGAATAACATCGTTTTGGGTCTGAAAGGTCCTCTTGATTTTTTCAACGAGTGACTTGTAAAGCAGACGAAAGTCTTCACTCCTATGATTAATTACCGGTGCCAGCATTGCATTCATAACTCTATTCGGTACGTTAGTCGGACCCGGCAACATGACTAAGTATTCCATTCTGTTTGTCAGATAAACGAAACAAGGTCGGCTATTTATAATTAGGGCACCATTTATCGGTAGAGATAAAGTGGGGCTCTAAGGTTTGTAGTTATATCGATACTAATGCACAAAATTCGCCGTCACAATATTTTGAAATACGCCAAAAAGAGATTCAGCTGTGACATAGTGGCCGCGTTTAATCCCGAGAACATATTTTATCTCACTGGCTTCTGGGGAGAAGGAATCGCATTATGCAATGACGAGGGAAAAACCACGCTAATTACCCCAAGACTTGAGATGGACAGGGCAAGCAATACCTCTAAAGATTGTGACATTGTTCCTGCGGAGAGAGGTAGCAAATTGATATCCCACTTCTTATCGGCTGTAGACAATAAAATAACCTGTGTAGATTGCATTGACTACTCTATTTTTTGTATGGTACAACAGAGGCTTAACAGTCATCAGACATTATTATCAAACAGCCATCCATTCTATGAAGCCCGAATGATTAAGGATGAGAAAGAAATCTCCTGCATTAGCAAGACTGCTAATATTTTAGATAAGTTATATGAGACTTGCACAGAGAAAATCAGAGCGGGTTTATCTGAACGTGAATTGCAAGCAAAACTTATTTATGAAGCTATGAAGATGGGGGCAAGCCCTCCATCATACAGATGGACAATGGACCCTTTGATTATTGCAAGTGGACCGAATGGAGCTCAGCCTCATGCACAGATCACTGATCGTAGATTCAAATCAGGGGATATGATCGTTGTGGACTTAACTCTCAGGCACAAGGGATATATCGCTGACGCTACACGAACATTCGGTTTAGGAGCGATTTCCTCCAACAAGATAAAAGTATATGATGTCGTGCGTGAATCTCAGGAATCTGGAGTTAAGGCAGTGTCAGAGCACATGACATGCGGAGATATTGATCATATATGCAGACAAGCTATCACGCAATCAGGCTTTGACAAGTTCTTCGTTCATGCAACAGGACACGGAATTGGCTTAGAAGTTCACGAGCCCCCATGGATACGTAGCAAAAATCGACAAAAGTTGAAGAGTAATATGTCAGTAACAGTTGAACCTGGAATTTACTTGCAAGATGAATTTGGGGTAAGGATTGAAGACAGTGTAGTAGTGAGCAGGGGAGTAAAAAATCTATGCCAATTTACAAAAGAATTGGTTGTAATGGGATAACTTCGACATCTAGGCATTTTTAAAATGAATCTTTTTGGAATAAATGCACTTAACATGAAAATCTTTTATCGTAATTTACATCTATGATTGCAGGCCTGATGCCATGAGATCCAGTAATTTTCTTGCAATAAACTTTTTTTTCTGAAGTGGGAAGTTCATAATATTTTTTTTCCTATCTACCACTATAACTTCGTTGGTTTCAGATCCAGGTTCACATCCTTTTCTCCCAACGTCATTTGCAACAACCAAATCACAACTGCATTCACTCATCTTCTTCAATGCGTAGCGTGCCATCTCCTCATTAGTTCTATTATAGTCAGCCTTAAATGCTACCAAAAAAATACTGGAATTTTTGCTAGTACTTTTTACCTCGTTTACAATCTTCCTAGTAGGAGAAAGGCTCAAAGTGAGTGGGTCTCTTTTTCTTGTGTTCATTTTTTTCGGAAGTGATGTGGTCGGTTTGTAATCCGCTATTGCTGCTGACATGAAAGCAGCATCGTACGTTTTAGTCCCTAGCTCTGATATAATTGCACTATACATTTCTTCATTAGTGCTAACCTTGACGATATTCATTCGGGGTAGTTCTCGTGGTTCGCAAGACCCATGACCGTATACCAAAGTAACCTTCGCCCCCTTTTTATGCGCTTCTTGCGCAATAGCGTTTCCCATTTTACCTGAACTCAAATTGGATATAACCCTAATAGGATCAATATATTCAACTGTACTTCCAGCTGTAACTAGAATATTTCTACCCGAAAGACTTGCATCTTTATAATCATCTATATATACCTCTTCATCAGTTTCCCTTTCTTGTTTTACTTCTTGAACTAAATGAGGTGCGGATCCACCATTTCTGCTAAGCCTCTCTAATATAGCTTGGAATACTTCTTCTGGCTCTGCGAGCTTTGCCTTATTTTCAGAAATCAATGGACTAATAATTTGAACACCACTTTTTTTGAGTTTTTGAATATTAGCATTTATGAAGGTGTTGAAGTACATAGACTTGTGCATTGCTGGGGCAATCATTATAGGGATCTTTGACCCCGAGGCTACAGCCAAAACCGAAGTAACAGGCGTATCATCTATGCCGTTTGCCATCTTTCCTATGGTATTTGCCGTACAAGGATAGACAAGAACTAAATTTGACATATTATAGTCGGCAAGAAAAATATGTTCTAAGTTCGCAGTGAGTTTTGTTACGACATTATTACCGGATGCCCATTGCATTATATCCTTTGTTATCATTCGACCAGAGACGGCTGAAGCTTCTGACATGACGGGAAAAACTTCAGCACCATGCCTAATTAACAAACGGGTCAAGTCTATTGCTTTATAAGCAGCCACGCTCCCTGTGATGCATATAACTATTTTCTTTCCTAATAGGTCTCTACTGAGTGCGCAGTAAATATCTCTTATAAGAAAATTTCTAGGCTTGTTTATTTTATTATTATTATTATTATTATTACAAACACAGTTGTCTTCGCTATTGTTCATAGTCTACCTTTTTTCTCCAATAAAACTTTGATAGTGACCATTCTTAATTATCATTCTCCTCGTTTTCTCTTTTGCTTCATTTTTTTTAGAACCTTCCTTAGCTCATTTTCATCCATATGAAAACTATTGGTGTCCTGTGGAAATTTTTTTTCCTTGATATCTTTTTTGTATATAGATATCGCATCGAATATGGTTTCATAGAGGTCTGCGTAGCGTTTGACAAAGCTCAACTGAATTCCTTTGTATAGCCCTAGTAGGTCATGTGCCACTAAGATCTGGCCATCGCAATTCACTCCTGAGCCAATCCCTATTGTAGGGATTGATAGATTTTGTGATATTAGTGAAGCAACTTCGTCAGTCACCATTTCCAAAACTACCGAAAAAGCCCCTGCCTTTTCTAGCTCTCTTGCCTGTTCTAGTAGCTGCAAAGCTGAATCTATTGTTTTACCGTGGATTTTGTTATTATTCCACAAAGAAGCTGTCTGAGGCGTAAAGCCAATGTGGCCCATGGCTGGGATACCCGCTGCCACTATGGATCTTATCAGAGGTGTTACTCCAGTTCCACCTTCTATTTTTACCGCATCACAACCTGCCTTGATAAAAAGCGCAGCGTTATGAACTGCTTCAGCCGCTGAACTTTGGTAAGAACCAAACGGCATATCACCTATGATTAATGCTCTTCTGACCGCCCTAGAAACGGCGCTACAAAATATGAGCATTTCTTGCATTTCTATGGGAGCTGTATTATTATATCCCAACATAACCATCGCCGCACTGTCTCCAACAAGAATACCGTCAACTCCT
>DASTUU010000242.1:0-5296 GCA_035759485.1 Nitrososphaeraceae archaeon | reverse complement strand
AACTTACAAGGTCTTATTGATTTAATTTAATTGTCTCTTCAAAGTAATTTTTTAGTTCAATGCTGGTTCGCATTTTCTTGTATACATACTCGTGGATTTTGCAAAGATAAAAGGGCATATGATCGTCAGGTTCTATTATATTATAGTTACTTCTCTCTTTTACTAACTCTAGCTGTATGACATATTCTGCATTCTTTCCGCATATATTACACCTAAACAAGTCTTCTGTTGACGTCTGGTAGTATTTGCAGTTTTCATTATGAGAGTAGTCTTTTTTGTCCACAATCGAGGAAACGTTATCCTCTCTTAAAAGAGTTTTGTGAGCTGCATGATAGAATGAAGAATAAGCAAAGGTTTAGCAGAGCCTAATTGATTCTCCGAGAGCTAGTGCTTTTTCTATATCGTCCTGCTTGATTTGATTGTTTCTGTACTTATTACTAAGGTAAATTAGATCTACCAGCTTGTGTCGATCGATTGTAATACAAGAAGTCTCAAGCTGCTTGTTCTTTGCACTCCCATTATTAGCATTGTTCCTTACTGCATGGTTGAAGACGCTTATATTCGGGGTACTTTCAAGGAATGCCACATTTCCTCCGTCTATTGAAAACTCAACGGCTGTCTTCTTGCCAACAAAGTCATCATATACAACTTCGATCAAGCTACCATTTTTTTGCAGAGGTGAAGCCCTGCGAACTTCCCTGCTATTGCTCGCACAATCTAAAAGAGCCTTTATTGCTATCTTTACTCTAGATTTGATCATCTCATTATTCTTAGATTCCTGAGCAATTTTCATAAACTCAGAAACCGGTACATCCATAATGCTTTCTCTCAACCTGAGACCGGGATATACAGCCGCGATTGTCTGATCCAGAACTTGTTCATCTATTGTTTGAGAGCTACTTTTTGCAGCAACCTCTACAGCATGATACATCACATTAATCATGGATCTTATGTTTCGAAAATCAGGAAACTCATCATATAATATTTTTATTTTCGCAAGGAGATCATCTCGTTCTGAATCGGTCATTGCTTTATCTTTTGGGCCAGAATTCATATATTCAAGGATTATGTCACCGATCTCATCGAGGGTATTTGATCCAGCGAGATCAATCTTGTAATTAGCTTTTTCAAGCCTATCAAATAACGAGGGACTGGTCTTTCTTATTTCTTCATAAGCAGATGGTGTTAGAACTAGCAACAGTAAAGCGGAAGGCATATGCGCGTTTATCAGGGCCTTTAGAATATCCATTGAATGTTTGTCCGAATCAAATTCATCAATCTCAAAGACGCTGACCCTATTAAGGAACACAAAGTTAAGCTTCGTAAGAGCGCAAACATTTGTAATGAATTCCTCCACACTGTTAATTTCTGGAAGACTTGATTGAAATTTTCTACTTAAAATCAATTGGATTAAAGTCAGTTCTGCGGCTGAGAAATGCCCTGCCAGTACTTCATGTAAGGCTATCTCATTGTGACTAATCTTATTGTCTAGTATCAGCTGCATTTTGTTTTCTAAACTGACTGACTTCATTTTGTCCCATAAGTTGTATCTGAAAATCCTTTTGGCTTTCTTGTCGTAGTCTCTATCTGCTTTTAGACGCAAATAATTCAGTATGGCATATCTAAGGTCATCAATATGCTGCCTACGAAAACCTGCAATCATCCCTTTATAAAAGTTGTTGGTTGTCCTTGGATGGAGTTGAGATAAGTCAGTAAAGGAGATAACAGCTTTATCTAATAACTCATTGCAGTTTCTAAGATGCAGAACTAGATGCGTTTTGCCTGAACCTACATCATGAATCACAGTAATAAGGCGAAACTGCTTCGAGTTATGATCTTCCTTCATCTTATCCTTCAATTCCTCTATACAGGATACGACAGTAATTTTGGATTTCCTGTGTCTTTTTCCCCCTAAGAGTAAAATATCGGACTCTCCGGGCGTTGGAGCACTAGGAAAAGGGTTCTTAACCAGACTATATGGATACATTAGATGCACCTCACAAAACCGTGAAGTAATCCCCTAACTGTGATGCCTTCAACGCCTCCAGTTGAAAGTTCGTATGTGTCATATTCTTCGTTTGTCATTTCCTCAACCTGGGCATAAAATTCCTCATGTTTGAGATTGTATTTTTTTTTCATGTCCTCTCTAATAGTTGATAGTGGGACCCACCCTGATGAATTTGAGTGTCTTCTGAGAGCGAGATCGAAGTCTTGTCTGAATTTACCTTTATCAAAGCTATTTACCAGATCCGATTCTAACACATGGTTAAGTGAATTACCATAATCCTGAGATATGTTTAGTGTGTCGTTAAAATGGTTCTGGGCTTTGCTAGAGTCTGCAGTAGCTGCACTTTGTCTATTGCTATTTTCTACGAGGATTTTCATTTCTTCTATACCGTTATACAATAACTTAAATTTGGTATCAGTCGTCAACAAGTACTCCCGATAGTTGTCCGCTTGCCAAAGATAATATGTTGTGCCTTTCTTATCCATTACTATTTCACCACTTTTGAGCATTGACTCGATTACATCGTCTATCGGGGCATTCTGAAATTCCTTTCTCAATTCAACCTTTTTTACTCCGTCTGTCCCACCTAGAGAGATTCTATTTATTATCTCGCTACTAGACACAAGATACAAAATTTTAATTTCTATTTAAACCCAAAAGTCAATTCTATGTTATGTTGTTGACAATAATTTAGTTCTCAGAATAGCCTTATTAGTCTCTAAGTAGGCATATAGGAGGGATGATGAGCCGTCTTTCTGAGGTTTGATGAAAGGACTAGGGTAGCTGACCACATATAAAAAAGCATAACTTTTTAGTGGAAGAGGAAGATTTGAAAGTTCATCCTTATAGTTTTCAATATAGCAGAATTGTATCTATTAGAGTTCAGTTTCTCTGATTCTTTTTTTATTTCTTCTGACCAAATTATAGGCTAACAAGATTAACCCAATCCAGATACCACTGAAAACAATGTTACTGAGGCTTCCATAGATGTACGGTTGTGCTTCGATCAAATTCATTTCAATAATTCTAATAGATGTATGAAGGTCTTCAAGCGCAGTATTGTAGGCTGCACTATGTGGCTCTATATGGGAAATGGCTAGAGCCCTTTCCTGCATAGCGGTTATCTCCTCAAAAATAAGTTTAAAGTCCGTTTTAGGATTGGGAAACGTCCAGACTGGGTTGCCATCATGAGGAATTAGTCCCTTTACTTCGCTTAAATATACTAGTATCAACTGCGGGGTTTGCGCGGCCTGGGCTCGCGATAAATATCCTGCGGCTCTGTCCAAAGGATAAACTGAACTGTGATATCCGTAGATGGCACTAATTATCCCACTAGATAGTAGGGCAATAAAAGCTAAAAGCGTAGCATTTGAACGAACCACATGCCAAGTTCTTCTCCGATCCAGATGAAATCTTGAAGACATACCTTTCCCCGATGGGCCTGTTAATACTTTGCCCTCCAAGTTATTTATAGTTCCCGAATATGCAGTTACGGCTAAGCGTGATTGAGAAATTTCAAGTTGATCTCTGGCCAAAATAGCGGCTTTTTCCCAAGAGTCGGCAATACTGAGGTATGCTATGTATACAAACCCTATCGTCTGTAATGTAACCATTGGAAGCAAGAAAATATTACCTGAATAAATGCAAACAAAGACAGCCAAGCATCCATACAGTGAAAAGAAAATCTCCAGCAGGCTTGTTCTAGTGAACGGTAATACATAGTCTTTGTGCTTCCATTTATCACTTTTTGACTTTATCCCAAACTTCGGGGTTCTTAGAAATTCATTTTTTTTGCTAAATATGGCATCAAACACAGCTATAGTGTTATTGATAGAAATGCCCGCCGCAAATAAAATCAAGATCCAATATTGCTTTGCCTTAGACATCCATTGGGTCGGCCATATCCTTTTAATAGTATACATATACATTAAGGGACCTAGCAAGATATAGAGAATCAGCCCAAAATATGGGTGCCAGTTGACGCGATGGGTTGCAATATCTAGGTTCAGCAAGATCGGAAAAATAATGAATTGGGCAAGAAATAGAGGATATACAATATGTCTCGTCAGCTGGATAAATGCTTGGAATTTCGTATCCAGCGGTATCTTTTTGCACAGTAATATATCACCCAATAGTTTTATTGCTAGCTGAGTTGTACCTTTGGCCCATCTAAATTGCTGCCTCTTTGCAGCATTAATTTGAACAGGAAGTTCGGCCGAGACGACTATGTCTTTATCAAAGAATAACTTCCAGCCTTTCATTTGTGCCCTGTAGCTTAGATCCATGTCCTCTACCAAAGTTCCTGCCTGCCATCCTCCCGCATCTCTTATACACGACTTTCGCCACACACCTGCTGTCCCGTTAAAATTCATGAACAGGTGTGTGAAACTTTTGGCATTCTGTTCTACCAGGAAATGTAGATCAAGCGATAATGCCTGCGCTTCTGTTAGCGTGGAATAGTTTTCATTAATATGCCCCCACCTGCACTGCACTAATCCTATCCTGGGATCGGAAAAATATCTAAGAGACTTTTTTAGGAACTCGGGCTGCGGAATAAAATCTGCGTCAAAGATTGCAATAAATTCCCCTTTTGCGCACTGTGTTCCCATATGCAGCGCTCCAGCTTTGAAGCCGGACCTATTTTTTCTTGTCATATAATGGATATCGAATCCTTTTAGTCTGTACATTTGAACTGCCTGAAATATGGCATGGCTGGAATCGTCTTCAGAGTCATCGAGGACTTGTATTTCCAACCTGTCCTGAGGATAATCCAGTTCGCAGATAGCATCGATAAGTCGACAGGCAACATATTTTTCGTTGTATAACGGAAGTTGAATAGTGACTAGAGGCAGCTTTACAAGATCACAACCCTTGGTCCTCGTTCTTTTCTTGCGTGACAAGTAGTATACTAATAAGTAAAAGTTAAGGCTGTAGAGGGTCAGGATCAAAGCCAAAGAAAGAAATATGGTAAAAAGAAACGCATCCAAGCCTGTGGACAATACCTATATCCACCTAATAAAACAAGAACAATCTACATGAACTGACAGTCATTTTCACCCTATAAAATAACCTATAGCAACCATAAACACTACTAATCAAAATACATATTCGATGAACCTCAGACTACTCTGCTTCTATTCATTTCGTGTGCTAACCCTTCTGGAATATCTTGACACATTGGGGAGGGCATACGTTCTCACAGGCCATACAAAATATGCAATCCTTTTCTCTTATCATAAATGGCTTTTTTTCAGATGCTGGATGCCCAGGTGTTTCTAACCATTCATA
>DASTUU010000241.1:0-1077 GCA_035759485.1 Nitrososphaeraceae archaeon | reverse complement strand
TGTTAGGTTCAATCACGAAATGGTGTCAAGTAGAGAGCCGTTCAATGACCAAGTGGAAAATAGTCATATGTTCATAGAATATGACTTGGCCTATATTGTTGCTAAATATACGGGTCTAACTTACAAGGAGTTTTGCAAACTGCCTTCTTCAGATCCAGAAAAATGCAGATTATTATTCGATCTAGAAGACTTAGTATTTCGTCTAATTAATGCAGAGAGATTCATAGAACAGGCCAAGGAATGGAATGAACTAATGCAGGAGAGAGAAGAGTTCAGAAGGAGAATGCTAAGGAAGTAACAATGGATAGAATTATTCGAGTCAGTTCAGTTAGAACACCAGATATAAGTAAACCGCAGGAGACTCAACACGAGGCCAAAGACCTTAGTAGAGATAAATTCAGTAATAGTAACATTTTGATGGACTCATATATTGGTCATGACACTACGTCTAGTTGCCCAACCATAACAGATAAATCGTATTTTTCAGATTTTTCGGTCTGAACCTATTTTCTTGATTATACCACTTATCATTTTTTGTTGTTGAAATATTAAAGCCATAAACAATGATTCTGCAGAATACTGTGGTCCTTTGGTTTTGGATGCAGAAGCATATTCCTCATTTCCCAGATATTCTTTCAACATTTTGTTAAAGAGTGCAGCATTTGATTTGCGTAACGCATATCCAAAACCTTTCCATGACTCAATTTCCTTTGTAAGTGTGCTCTTCTCATCTTCTTCTTCTGGAGGCATTAGCCAACAAGATATCTAAAGGTTAGAAGATAATAAGGATCGGCTAATTCATATGGAAAAATTGCAATCCCTCCTAATGTCATTAAGTTACCCCGTAGAAACTCTTAATATTATTAGTTCATAAAGGATAATCCAAATAGTCGAGGGGACAGTCGCAGAAGACTTAGCAACTTTGGGCAAGTCTAGTCTAAGACCCTCCTGCGACTGTTGCTTTGTACTTGGGTCTTTCGCTAATAAAAATATGATCTCATATTTAGGATAATAGTAATGATCTACACGATCTTTATTCTTGAAGTTTTATCTAGATTAAAAATGATAGAGACTCAA
>DASTUU010000240.1:0-1487 GCA_035759485.1 Nitrososphaeraceae archaeon | reverse complement strand
AGAATATGTATCCCACAGAATACAACTTCTAAAACTTTCACCAGAAATAAAGGAGCAAATTATTAGAAGTAATCTTAACGTAAGTCAAGCTCTAGAACTCACTACCATCCCCTCTGACAGGCAGGACGAGATAGTGAGCTACGTTATAAACAACAATCCAACTGTCAAACAAATAAGAGAGGTCAAATCTCTCATTAAAGATGACGCTTCAAATCAGCTACCCTACAGTAGGGATTTATCCAAAAAAGTAAGTGTTATCCGTACGACAAAGAAAACTTCTCTTACATTGAAACTCACATTAGCTAGGATAGACTGTCTAATAGAAGAGGTTCATAAAACAATCGAGGCTGAGGAGAGAGCCGAAATTATCAGCTTTTTAATGGGACTTAGGTTGCGGGTACACGGAATGATAGATGACTGCATTAGATTTAAAAACACTATCCTAAAATCCAAATTTGAATAATAAGGTCAAGAGGTGCTGAGTTGTCTTATCTTCTTCCTAAGAACGGTATAACATACTCGTCTAAGAACTTTCTGTACTCTTTACTTGTATGTGTTAAGGTTTGAAAAGATGCTTCTCTAGCAGGAATAAATCATAGACCTCATAAGTCTGAAGAATGTCACCGAACAAATTTCTGAAAATGTCGTCTCTTACAAAAAGGCCTGACAAGTTATCAAATCATAGCCACCCCGAGTGCGACCGGAAAACATTACAAAGGGAGCATCTGACAAATATTTTGAGCCCTTCAAAACGACCGCCTAAGTGTTGAGACACCCTTAACCTCACAAGAGCAATGCGTATTATCCTGTGTCTAAGCTTTTTTGTATCTACCGTTATCGTATATTGCTTTATTACACCTTCATCCTGAAGTTTTGTAATCTTGGATTCTATTTCCTTCTCTGTCAAGTAACAATCGTGATCTCTTAAAATATCCCAAATTTCTACAGTGTCCTGTTTTGAACTAGGATTGAATAATATATTTACTCCAAGTGGTAACAGACCAAAATTTGAATATAGACAGTCAAATTTCTTGATGGGAATAGGCAAGATTTGTTAATAAACTTATATAAGTTACAAATCGTTAAGAAAGACTTCCTTAAGGAAAAGTATTATGGCACCCCCAATCTATTCGACAGGAGACCCCTTTCTAGATTTCTTTTTCACCCTGTTTAACGGAATTGCTGAAGTACCTCTTTTCAGCTCTCCTGTGACAGGAATTCTGATCTTGGCTGGTGTATTCCTTGCCTCAAGGAAGGCTGGGGCAATGATGGCTTTGTCAGGACTCATAGGTGCGGGAATGGCTATAGCCTTCGGAGCACCGTACGGACTGGTAACTTTTGGATTGTTCGGATACAACTCTATTCTGACGGGGATGGCCTTTTGGTCTGGTCCTTTTGTTAAGGCTAACAAAGCCACTTTCTTTATCTCTGTTTTTGGAGCAGCCGTAACCGCTGTTACCTGGATGGCATTTTCGCATCTAATGGGA
>DASTUU010000239.1:0-10240 GCA_035759485.1 Nitrososphaeraceae archaeon | reverse complement strand
GTGGCTTTGACACTAATCCCGAGCATCTCTTCATTGACTATAACGGTAAACTTTTCAATTAAATTACGTTTAACAAGACGTTTTATCCTGCTATACAAAACCGACGCATTTATGTTCAGCTTCCTGCTGAGTCGTGGAACTGAAATACTTGCATCTTTGCTCAGTTCTGATAATATCCGCATATCCAACTCGTCAAATCTTTGCAAAATTTTATCCCAATTTATGGTTCCTATTCATATTAATAAATGTAGTTAGAAAATTGAGATCAACAGTGCCTATAGAAACATAACTCTAACATGAATCTTGGCTAGGCCGCCAGGCCAACCTGGAGAATAATATCTGGAAACCAGTGTCTATCACGGACCCCTGCAATATGAGGCCCAGTCTATAATAGAGAATATTTTATATAATTCTTGCTAAAATTGTGAATATGTTTGGGAAAGTGTTTGGAAAAGGTAAAATTCAGTCCGGTGAATATGTTTTTGTAGTTCAAAAAGATAGAGATAAAGTTAGACTAATTATTGGGAGAATTCAAACTGTGAATGGAAGTAAGATTCATGTAAATGGGTTTTATATACGTCCAGTTGGCCTAATTGATCGCGTGGAGTCAGGACACGGAAAAGGAAGACCCTCGGAGGTTCTCTACGATCCTGATCCTAATAATTGCATATTCATGTTAATTGATAGGGTCGAAACCGGAATGTTTAACCAGGAAGTGGACAGGGATGTAGACAGGATAATATGGATAAATGAAAAGCGATACTTTGTGTTAGACGGTTGGGTCAGAGAAAACCTTCCTGACATGTTTGCAGATGTATTGAGAGCAACATCTGAGGAACAGCGATTGCAGGCCCGAGGGGTCCTGCTTGAAAAAATGAATTCCCTTTATGAAAAAGACCTAAAAGATCATCTGTATGCAGTGGCTAGAAGCACAAAAATCTTGTAAGCTTGAAAGTTTTATATTATGGTTACATCCAGAACGACTTAATCATGGAATATATATATGCTGCTTTACTTTTGCATAAGTTAAAACAGGATATAACAGAAGATAATGTTAAGAATGTTATAAAAGCTACCGGTGCATCTCCCGATGAGGTGAGAGTAAAAGCACTGGTGGCGGCTCTTAGTGATGTTAATATTGACGATGCGCTAAAAGCATCCCCCGTAGCTATCTCTGCGGCTCCTTCTACTACTGCTTCAGCACCATCTGCGGAAGCCGCGTCTCCTGCAAAGGAAGAAGAGAAAAAGGAAGAGAAAAAGGAAGAAGAAGCACTGGAAGGGCTTTCATCCTTGTTCGGTTAGATAATCTCATATTTGAAGGCCTATATGCCGATGGCCAGAATGTCCATAACTGGGTTTCAGACTTTAGTAAATTAGACTAACAAATATCATCATACCAACTTAAATTATGCAGCAAACGTGATTATACAGCAGTATATCCTTTTTGAGTCAAATCTGCGGATAGTAATTTAGCGTGTAGCTCGGCTTCGGGTAAAAGATGTCCCAGAGTTTCCCTCGACAGATACTGAGATTTGTGTGATAAGGCAATCGCATGCTTATGGGCCCTTATAATCAAGGGATTAGTTGTTACTTCGGTGACATATGCGGACTCTGTGGCCAAAGCAATTGCTTCTTGGAAGGATCTTATCAGTTCGTATTTGTATTCAGTAAGATTGATCATAAGATCACTATCTGTGAATACAAATCCCTCTGAGATGGCGAAAATTACGGATATTCCAGCCTCTATTGGCTTGATATCCAATTTACTCATCAATGAAGCAAGCTTCTGAGAAATTGTCTGGCCTGGCCTCGCTACCACTGTATCCTTACTCACCCAAATGGTCCCCTGGTCTATCTTTGTTGGAACATTTGCCTCCTTAAATTCGGAAAGCACAGGCCCAGGAGTAATACTCGTATTCCCTGCCGGAATTATTATTTCTTTACTTGCAATATCTCCTCCCTTAGCTGGCAGAAACACTTTGTTTTTAGAAAGAATTGCATTAAGCTTAAATGGATTAATATTTGTAAACATTAAAGCAATTTGCCCCTCAAGTCGTTCACTTAAACTATCTAGACCTGCAATGTCTTTTGTATTCTCAAAAGCTATTTTTGCAACTTTGTTTTTAATTACTGTTATCTTTATATCGTCTCTAAACTTTTTGCTAATTGTCATAAGTTGCGTGGCCCTTACTTTAGTCATTCTTGAGAGTGCTATGACGCTGAATTCTCTGGGAAGCTTTTGCAACTGTTGGTACATTAGTCTTTTTTTCCTTGGATAACTTGTGCGCCTTGGTGCCACAGATGCGTTTTGTGCCACTGTTTGCAATTTATTGTCCTCTCTTTTCTTTTATAGAGCTCAGCTTAGCCGCCTTACCCATAGAAAATTTTATCAGGGCATTGCTGATATTTTTTTCACCCTGGGGCAATTTTTTCTCAATTGCAGCGATAACTGCGTTAGCATTTGAGGCTAATTGTGAGTCATCCATTTTTTCATCTCCAATTTTGGTGGATACATTCAACTGGTTTTTTGCCCTCGCACGGACTGAGCTTCTCATTCTGGCGGCTATGGATTCTATTGGCGCTCCATAAGGTAATGGAGTTGGCATTTTCCCCTTAGGCCCCAGAAATTGCCCAAGAGAGCGACCCACCGCAGCCATCAAAGAAGTATCAGAGAGAAAGAAGTCGTACGCTCTTACGACTTTTCTTGCTTCTCGTTTGTTCGTGCCTAGCCTGTCAAGCTGATCCTGTTCTATTACATTATCAATCTGAGCTTTCCTCGCTCTGGTACCGAGATCTCCTGATCCGACTACACAGATAGTTGCCTCACGACTTGGTTTATGTGGCAATGTAACCACTTCATTAACATTAAAACCCCTTTTAACATCTATATCCTTAAGCACCAGGGTTAAATCAACTGACTGGCTGAATTTACGTCGACCTGCAACCTGACGAGCTTCTCTTACCAATTCTTTCAATTGTGCTTCCATGACCATGGTAGTTGTATTTTTTCCAAACAAAGCCACTTAAAATCGTTTAGCGAATTTAGTAACAGCCTTTTTTTAACTCTTATTTCTCTCAACCCTAGTTTCTATCGGTCTCTGCCAACAATTATCCAAGATGGCGGGCCCGGTGGGCTTCGATCCCACGACTTCCGGCTTTCTCCAGTAATATAGAAGGCAGGCGCTCTGTCCAAACTGAGCTACGAGCCCCTTGTCCGCCTTTAGTTGAGAACATTCAGACAGACATGGTGAAATGTTGGCTTTCCTTTATAAAATGTTATTCGTCCAGGAGGGCTCTTCTAATGAATTAATCATAGTACCAAATTGTATCGAGAAATATTTCTTAACTTAAGAAAGTATAATAGAAAGAATTGTGTAAAAACAAAGGCTTAGGAGATTTAGATGGTTGTCTGCTTTATACGCGGGTAGTCTGCAAAGGAGTTCAGAATCGACACTTGGTATCTGGGACGTCGCTAAAAGATTGCAGGAAAATAAGAATCTACAATCTATGTAGTAGGGTCGAGTTGATTAATGGAACTAGAAACGGTCGCTCCAGATAGGAGAAAGAAGATGATTGAGAGGGAAGAGAAAAACAAGCATGATATGAAACTCATAATCGAGGATGCCTTAAGGGTTATTCAGGAAAACTCACGCAAGGTCGAGAAGGCAAGAGAGCTCCTGCATACTGCTGGTAAGATAGACGTAGGTATTTTACCGTACGAAGTGGCAGATGAAACCAGACTGTACAAACTTTTGCATTATCGTCCCTTGGTTAGCAGGACTGCAAGAACACCTATTCTAGTTGTATATGCCCTAATGAACAAGTCTTATATCTTAGACTTGCAGCCTGATAAGAGCTGGCTGCGAAGCTTATTGAGTCAGGGCTTTAATGTATTCCTCATTGATTGGAAAAACCCTACAAATGTTGACAAGTATACATCCTTTGATGACTATGTAAATTACTATATCGATGATTGTGTTGACACTGTTAGGAAAGAAAATTCCGGTGGGAAAATAACATTACACGGATATTGCCTTGGTTCGACCATGAGCGCCATGTATACGTCCCTTCACCAAGAAAAAGTACGCAATCTGGTAACGATAGCTCCGATAATAGATACTGAAAACGATGCAACCGTACTTGCGAATTTTGCGCGATATTTGGATGTAGATAGCATAATTGAGATTTGTGGAAATTTTCCTAGGGAGTGCCTATATGGATGTTTCTCCATGCTAAAACCTTTCAAACAAGGGATAAACAAGTACATTAATTTAGTAGAGAATATTGACAATAAAAAATTCGTCCAAAATTTTCTTCGTATGGAAAAGTGGCTATATGACACACCAGTGATAGCAGGAGAAACCTTCAAGCAATGGATCGAGGATATTTATCAAAAAAACTTGCTGGTAAAAAACGAGATGAAAATAGGCGAAGATCTCATTGATCTTTCCAAGATCAGTATTCCGGTTCTCAATATAGTTGCAGAAGAGGACCATCTTGTTTCACCGCAATGTAGCGTGGCCTTGAACGACGTAGTATCCAGCGTAGACAAGCGGTTAATGCACTTTCACACAGGCCACGTTGGTCTTATCGCGAGCAGCTATTCTCAGAATAACGTACTTCCAAAGGTTGGACAATGGCTCAGGGTCAGATCACAATAGTCCCTTCAGAAAATTAGTGCCGCTACAGATAGCTCAGTCAAAAAATGAGTTTACCATTATCGAATAGTATGTACTATCTATTTCATTTACTTTTACGTTTCCTTTCAATAGGAACTATAATCACCTGTACTAGGTCGCCATCTTCTATGTTTAGAGCCTGCCTCTCCGCTTCGGGAATCGAAATTCGACCCCCACTCTGAACCGTGGTTTTAAACATTGCGTTATAATATGTCAGCCCCTGAAGCATAGAAAAGAAATTCTGCATCGCGTCCTGCTGTATTGAGGTAAATTGCTTGATAAAATCCCTTTGAGCATCACGTCCTTTCTCTATTGCATTTTTGAACGGCGACACTGAGTCGTCTGTAGTTCCCCTATTGTTATTCATTTGTGGAATGTATAGTATCGTGGATTTATATTAATATAGAGGTGTGTTTCATACTTCTTCCTTTAAGATTCGTAAATGTTCCTAAGTGATGTTCATTTCTTGGACAAAACACTTTTCGACAAAACACATCAAAGTATTAGACAGGTTAATCGAATTTTCAACCTCGATTCTTCATGACATACAGGTCCGTCAAGGTATATTTTAAGGATACTCTGGTCGCTGAAAACAGCTGGTTTTAGAGGCATATGCCTTGCTTACAAGCCGTATGCAAGGAAAAAGTTCCGACTTATTATTCATCTGCCATGTCTAAACCATAGTTAATGGCATCAAGAGGATACTATGCAAAAGGTGTTATCAGAAGTGTCAAATTAAATCAATCTTGTCGCTTAGATAAGTTGTACGGGATAAATATTGAAAAATAGGACATGGTCGGACTCACAATACGAAAGGGAGGGCTAATCTATAAACCCCAACTGCTAGCAATTACGTTAATCGTGATAATAGCTCTAGGATTGTTTTTACAAAGTTTAGATTGGGGTTCATCCCTGATCAGTGTTTCGCCATTATCATTCATTCCTGATGCGTTTGCAGACCACGGAGAGGAAATTATGCTTTCACTGAATGACACATCATTTGCGCAGAAATCGCCGGAAGAAGAAAATCAGGTTAAGGTGATCGTAAACTATGCCACGCAGGATCCAATGACTGTGCATGATCTAGTCAAGGGGGTCATGAAGGTCTATTCCCCTAATGGAACTTTACTGAAGACGTCCTCGTCTCCAACTCCATTTCCAGTCAGTATCTCGGGTAAAGCACAACTGGCAACCACTTTAACAGACAACTCGCAGGACAGTGTAACGGCAAAAATAGTCTTTACCAATCCTATAAAGACAGAGACGGTTTCAAATGAGCTACTGGTCAAAATCGATCTTATGAAAGGAATTCCACCGGCCACATCAGACGAAAAACAAATCGAAACAGAAGCTGTGCAAACCAAGAAACCCGTTGCAACTGCGCTAACCCAAAAAGAAAATGGGGCCATATCAGAGCAGGGCCGGCTAGTACCGTCACAAGATGAAGGACAACAACCAATTAGACCACAACCAATTAGACCAACTGGACCATTGTTTCCGGGAGCACCACATACATTTGCATCTGAGACTGCAAATCCTTCTGTTATAGAGATTTGTGGTGATGGCCTTGACAACGATGCTGACGCGCTAACTGATTTCAAGGATGGCGATTGTCTTGTAATGGCTTCTCCTTCTACTCAACCATCTCAAGAAGAGCAGCTTACGGCAGCAGCAAGTGCAGAAGTATGTAATGACACTTTGGATAATGATCTCGATGCTAAAATAGATTCAGAAGATGAGGAATGTATCCCAATAGCCCCCTTAAATCAGCAACTAAAATCTAGTTCGCAAGAAGGACAAGAAGGCGAAAATAGTAATAATAATAATAATGAGGATCAGCTAGCGTCAGATGAAGAAGATGAAGAAGATGAAGAAGATGACGACGAAAACGAAGACTAAGATTGAGAATAAATATGAAAACGGCCACAACAAATTGCGTCCTATCTTTCCAAGAATTTTAGTACAATGTTGTTAAATTCGGCTGGCTTCTCAACAAATGGGGTATGTCCACAGTTATCAATAATTGTAAGCTGACTATTAGGTATCTCTGTATACTCTCTGGAATATGCTAAAGGTATCATTCTGTCGTTTGCTCCCCATATTAGCAACGTCGGCACACTAATTTTTGATAGTCTTCCAGAAAGATCTTTAGAATCTCTTATTGCTAATAATGTTGACATAAAAGCATATTTTGCGTTGGGTAGTCTCATTCTATTCATAAAGTCTCTAATGGTTTCTTCAGATACAACACTTGGTTCGTAGGCCATATCCCTAAAGGCTCTATTAGTGTTTTCATATGTAGGATACAGTGCAGCCATGATGTATTGGTCTAATACACGGGTTGAGGTTCGCATTGCCCCAGCAGGAGCGGCCAAAATTAACTTGTCAACCTTTTCCAAGTTTCTTATTGTAAATACTGTCGCCAAATATCCACCGAAGGAGGTTCCAATTATGCTTAACCGAGCCACTTCTAGCTTACGTAGAAAATCTTCAAAAAATTTAACGAAAAAGTCCATTGTGTATTCTATAGTCGGTTTATCACTATATCCAAAGCCAACAATATCGGGTATAATTAGTTGGTAGTATCTGGATAAAGTAGGTGCGACGCTCGACCACCTATCTGCCGAAGCTCCAATACCATGTAGCAGAACAAGCGTGCTCTTTCTGCGCGAGTCCCTGAAGTCGGCATAACGCAGATATCTTATAGTGTAACCGTTCACATGTATTAGCTTCATTGGCGCATTGTAATCCAGCAAATGTGTGTATTTCCATAGTAGGTTGACTCAGCTGGTTTAATAATATTTTATCATCAATTATGTGTCTTCGACTAGTGATGATGGAACTGGGTTAACGGCCATATCAATACATATTGGCTATGGATAATATAGCTACATTCATGCCTACATACACATTCATATTTCATAAAGAGTAACTTATTTGCGCATGATTGAAAAGAGTGACAACGGGGTTAGTATCAAGCTGGCAGAGGATGAAATCATGCCAGGCCAGGATATACATGGGACAATAAATATTACCTACCCAAACAGGTTTGATAGCGTAGTGATTAATTCACAAATCGAAAATTCAAGGGATACTTTTAATTACACAAGTATAAACGGGAAAAAAATTAATTATCAATATGCTAGACTGTCAATATTCAAAGCAGACCTACAGGACTCCAAGAAATTAGAATTTACGGCAGTTACTTCACACAAACCTGGAGATGGTTATAGTAATGCTAAATTTCGTGTAGCTATTGTCCAAGAACATAAAGAAGTTGCCTCTGCATTAGCATTCGTTAAGATATTGGGTTGATCTTCTAATTTATATTTCAACCTATAGACTTTGGCAATTGTTAAATTATTACCTTAAGCAGTATTTAGAATCTTCCCCTTTGTACGGTTACTTTTCCCGTCATCCATGGATGTGGTTCACAGTGGTAAGGGTATTCCCCCGCCTCCGTAAAAATGAACTCAAACGTCTTCTTTGGTAGAACTAAACCAATTGTTGCCATCGAATTAAATTCACCACTAGTAGGGTCCGTATATCCTGAATCGGTTGTAACCGAATGAGCGGTACCGTCATCGTTCGTCCAAACTATTTTATTGGTTTCGCCCAAGTTAGCAGTAACTTCTTTTGGTTCAAAGTTTTGAGTCTGGGAAGGTAAGGCAGAGCCTTCTAGAATGCTAACACTTGTTATCCCAGGAGGGTTTAGCACTTCTTCAGAAACAACAGGTTTTGCATTAACCTGTGGCAAATAAACAAACTGGTAGTATGCCATACTCACAATAACTGCAGCTATAAATGCAATAGCACTGATTCCACCAGCATGATTACTTGTAACCTGCATAGCCCCTGCTAGCTTAGATTCAAAATCATTGACATATAAAGCTTATTTGGAACTCACTTGCAGAAAACACCTTTTCTTATTTTCAGATTTTTCTTCTTTCATCATCCGTAAGATTTTTTCTGGAGATTTCATCGTTTGAAGTACCAATATTGGATTGATGTTTTTCATCTGTAATATTCCTTTCACCTGGTCTGGGCTCAGACAGGTTGCTAGTGCTGGAAGGGGCAGTGGATATTTTAGCATCGTTACTTTTTGCCATGGCTGGAGCGCTCTTAGTACCTTGCGAATATTCCTGACTCTGAGCCGTGCTAGCGCCTAATGATTTCTGTGCAGCAGGAGTTACTAATGGCTTTTCATCTTTGGATGGTGTAGTTAGTGAGGGAGCAGTGCTGGGAGGAGAAATAGCGGGCTGTGTTGCTTTCGGTGGCGCAGTTATAATTCTCGGTGGCGCCGATTTGGCCATAGCTCTTCCATATCTGAATAGGTGGAACATTGCAGCAAATACTAGCATTATAATTCCTATAATAAACAAGGAATAATTTTTCATTCCGGCCAGTACGGCGTAGTATGCGGCAATATTCAGATAAACCTGAAATACAAGAAGGGCAATAAACACTATATATATCCATTTCTCTGGCAGGTTGATTGAGGTTTTGGTCCCCGCCCTTTTGGGCTGTAACTTAGCATTGGCTTCAGCATTTTTGGCAAGCTTTATCATCATATATGTGAAGCCAAAAGAAAGAGGCACCAGCAAAACCATGACTAGGTAGAAGAAAATAGGATCTATGACTAATCTCTCTAAAAGAGACTTTGTCCTATCAGGGTCAATATAAAATCCCCAATACGTAGTAACAATGATTTGTGCGAGACTGGTTATACCTATTGCAGTAACTATGGGCCTATCCTTCCAGGAGAATTTCTTGTACCGGTCAATGAAAGGAATTATTAGTAGAGCAAATATGAATAGTCCTGGCCATGCAACACCTGTCACGAACTTGTCATACTGGGTTCGCAAGAATGCGTAGAGACCAGTTAGGTACCATTCCGGAACCGTAATGCCCGGCGGTACGTTTGGATCGAATTTGAGACCCATATCTACAGGAAATACTCCTCCCGTAAGCAGAACCGCACCGGTGACTGCCATAACCATAGGAACATCAAAGACAAGAAATCTTGGGAAATGCACCACCATCAGTCCTAGCATTGCTATGGGAAGGAAAAATACATGAAACGCATAGAAACGCAAAACAAAGTCATGGAAGCCCGCACCAAAAAATGCATCTCGCATCTGTGGACCCAATACAGGTATTGAATTAGTCAAAGAAGCGGCTATAGATATTGCAAGCTCGGCCCTCTCACTAAATATAATATCGTAGCCTGTAAATGCTTCCAGGATGGTAAGAACACCTAAAATAACTCCGGTGACCCAAAGTATTTCATTTCTAATCTTGTATCTTCCACTAAAGTACTGGTAATACATATGAAGAAGAGCAACCATTACCATAGCATTTGAAGCGTGATAGTGTATGTTTCGTATATGAAATCCGTAGGGAATTACATTGTTTATATTCTCAACGCTATCCCATGCTCTATCCAAGATTGGCTCGTACCAGAGCATTAACAGGGCTCCTGTTATTCCAAGAATAATAAATAGGATAAATGTGAGCATCCCCAAGAAACCGAGTGGGCTTACAAATCGGGTAGGAAATGT
>DASTUU010000238.1:0-1145 GCA_035759485.1 Nitrososphaeraceae archaeon | reverse complement strand
GTAACCATTGTACCTGGACTGACTATCGTATTTTGTGGAATATATGGTTGATTAATTAGTCTTTGTTCTGAACTAACATCACCCAGGTTCTGCGATTCATGGGCCTCATTAGGAATGAGTATAATGAGGTGTTTAAGATTTTGAGGAAGGGTCAATGACTTGTCCTGAAATATGCTTTCAGCCAATACCGAATCATTATTCTGTGCAAAAGCATTCAGGAAAGGTGCAGTGCTTAGAACCATCGAAATACTAATGACACAAATCATGAGCAAGTGGGACCGAAAATGCAATTCTGTTTTCATTTCTTTCGTTCTACCACCTTAAAGTCATATTAAAGTTATGACTAACTTTGTTAATTACATTCAATGATGAAGATAGAGAGACCTATTACTATCGTGCTATGCGTCAAAGAAATATTTGAAAATTGGAGACAGATAGTCAACAAAAAACCAAAATACAAAATCAAGCAAACAAACAAGTAAAAACCGCAGGAGACTCGACTGAGTTGAATTGTGTCAGCAGTAGGCAAGGATAAATGTCGAGTACTGCGGTCTATTCCATAATCGATATCGTACGCGTCCTATTAAGCGCACTGGAGAAATATGTTAGACAATGAGAGAATAAAGAGTTTGATTATACATATTAATATACTATTACCATAAAGCAAAAGGTAAGCCTGAGTCTTGTCCTGCGACTGTATATAGTCCTGACTACTAATCCATAAAATATTCTAAGACAAAAACCCAGATGAAGTCACAGACCTTGGTTGATCCCAGACTCACCTGCGGCATATTTGTATTGATATAAACAGGTTTATTTCCTATACGGTACTATACAGTATGGTACTATCACACGACTTGAAGATAATTTATCATTGTTTTTCATGCAAGATTATAGTGTCCTAACTGTCACTAGGGTCTAATCTACTTGCCATAGGTTCTGATTTTATAGCTTCTGATTTACTCTCTATATATTCCGCATACATTTTTCCATCTTCGTCATCCACAAACTCTGCAAGAAAGTCAGCTAAGGATTGCATTTTCTCTTCGCAGAAATCTGCTAAATCAGATAGCATAGGTAGAGTAGGATTTGGAATCCAACTGTTTGTATCTGAATCCCTACTATAACAAGTGTCTAATATTCCC
>DASTUU010000237.1:0-4184 GCA_035759485.1 Nitrososphaeraceae archaeon | reverse complement strand
TATCAAGGTGAAAGCGAAGGAGAGCCTCGATTTCTAGAAGATCCGTTTGCTAGAGCAGAAGACGTAAAGTCGGCAGTGACGTTCCTTGAAACCCGCGATGAGGTCGATCAAGAAGAAATTGGTGCTTTGGGTATTTGTGCATCTGGCGGTTATGTCCCCTACGCAGCGCAGACCGATCGACGTATCAAGGCTGTAGCAACAGTCAGCGCCGCAGACATAGGCGATCTGCTTAGAAGGGGACTTACTACAAAGCCGGCGGCACTAGCGAGGAGACGTTAGAGCAACATCTTGAAGAATCTAACAAGGCTCGGATTGAAGAAGCAAAGGGTATGCCTCCACCCCGGAAACACATCGTGCCAAATAGCCCAGAAGAAGTTCCCAAGGATGCGCCCACTCTATTCAGAGAAGCGGCTGATTACTATCGGACGCCGCGGGCTCAGCATCCGAATTCGCAGAACTGGATGTTGATAAGAAGTATGGACAAGATTGCAGGATACTCATCATACGATCGGGTAGATATGATTTCTCCCCACCCGCTGCTCATGATCGCAGGCACTGAGGCGGACACCCGATACTTCAGAGAAATGGCCATCAATAAAGCAAACGACCCCAAGCAGTTATTCTTGATCAAAGGTGCAACGCACATCGACATGTATGATAGGGACAAGTATGTGTCCTCTGCAGTTGAAAAGATCAGTGGCTTTTTTAGGCAGTATCTGCAATCTGCAGGAAAATCATAAAAGGCGGAAAAGAAAGGCTATAAAGGCAACAAGAAAGCCAAGAATACCAAAGTATAACACAGTAACGTCTATAATACTACTACATTATTTTTTAGTATTCAGCTTAAACCACAACTTCACAAACCATTTATTGAGTCATAATAAAACACTCACATCTTCTGCAGTATTTTCCGCCAGCTATATAATGTGACCCACCTGCTTGCGTTATAGTGTACAATCTCAGACATAGGTCACGACAAACCAATGGAGAACACATAACAGAAGAGTTACTAGCGTTATAAACAGTGATAATACATAAGGAGAATTTTTAGCTTGAAAAAGTCTAAGTCTAAGTTTTGGATAAAGAAACCCAATATTAATAGACCAAATATAGAGATGAAGTCATAAGGATATGGCAGCAAGAAAATTAGAATGAAACTGACGCCCATATAGAATCCAAGCCACTTTAACCTGTTGATAATAAAGCGCTTGGTAGTATCATCGATGTTCATAGGACTGAGTGCACTACATTATTACTATAGTGAAACAGTCTATTAAGCAAACACCTTATCTAACCAGCTTGATAGTTAATCCAACTTCTTCTGGCGGGTCTACTGGCAAAGGATGGGATGAACTTATCTCCAAAATAAAGAGGCAGCATGATATAAGGCGGCCAAAGAATACTCAACAAGTTAATAAAGAAAACCAATATAGTTAATTAAAAATGGTTGTTAACTACTATTTGAAGAAGAAGATAGTAATATCAGGGTTTTACCATGATGCTTAATGAGTACCCGCCTCTCCTTTTCTGAGAGTCTATTATCAAAGTCTCGCAGATGATATGCACAGAATCCTTTCAAATTCATGTTTTCATACTTAGAAGGCAATGCCATCTCGTATTGTAAGAGATCGTCCTTCTTATCATAGTAGAAAAACGATCCCATGTCCGATAATACCGATAGAATTCTTTTCCCCGACTTTTTGGCAAAATCTGCGGTCTGTACTAGAAATGGCATCAAACCTTCTTGTAAGCCAAAGTATCCTTTTAGAGAATCAATTATCAAAAGTGATTGATCTTTTTCATGTTTTCTTACATCAATATTTGCGCTATCTCCTGATAGCATTCGCCTCACAGTGTCTGCGGTTTCAAGAAAAGGAAGAATCAGAACAATTTCTTTATCGGATAGGGCAGATCTCGTATAAAATGAGTACAATTCTCTCAACGTTAATAGATCCGGATATAATAGAAGAGCATGTGTTCCCATCGTTGATTTCCTTAATTCCTCCGAGATTTCTACAGCATGACCACGAAAGATATTTTTTCTATCAGTAGTCATCGCTTTATCACTTGTTGCTTAGATCCTTCACTGTACTCTATGAGTTATAAATAGGGGGCTTAAATGTCATTATAACTAGCAAGCGTTAATTCGTTCATTCATTGAGCGGATAAATGAATGATTTTAGGGGTGGATTGACAAAGGACATGGAAGAAATTATTCTGGCATCATATACGTATCGATAATATCATTCAATTTTCTCATTGATATTGGTTTTTGGATAAACCCATCTATCTTCGGTTCTGGAAGAACTCTGAGAAGTTCCCTATCATTGATTTCAAATGCTGTCATAAGCAAGACCTTGATTTTTGGATTCATTTTTTTGACCTTTCTTACGAATTCAAATCCGCTCATTAAGGGCATTCTTAAATCTGACATTACAAGAGAATAGGTTGAAAGGTTTATCTTAAAATGCTCCAATGCTAACAATGGATCCGTGAAGCCAAAGACATTGTATCCATGGTTTTGCAGAGCCACCTTAATCAAGTTATTAATATCAAAATCGTCATCTAACACCAAGATAGAACCGGTATTGATTTTACTTACCTTCTTCCCAATTGTTTTCTGTCCTCGTTCTTCATGAGGAGAGGAAGTAAAAACACTCAAGCCCATGTGCGACGCCAGTGATACCATATATCAAAATAAAAGACTTATGACCGGATTTATTCGTGTTTATGACAAATAACTCATAATAATAGAAAAGTTTGCATAAGATTGCCAAAAAGAGTCTATTTCTGGTTAATTATTATTACATACTTGATTCCCTAAAGCATATCAATAATACGACTTGGTATAGACCTTTTCCTTCCAACTACTTGCACAATTTCACTCCAGACAACATCATTAACACCATCCATAGACTTTACTTTTTCAAGTATATCGAGCAATTCTGCATTATCCCTGACTATTATCTCTACTCGCAAGTCAATTGTATGCTCTCCAATGCTTTTGCCAACATAAATCACTTCTTCATTTTCCAGTAATTTGGTTGCTACAGAGTCTGTCTTTCCATTTCGTGTATAGATTAACAAATCTACGCGGCGCCATCCAAACCTTTCTATATTCAGAGTATATGAAGATGTTAAAAATTCGTTCTCTAGCCGTTTCTTTCTTCTTTGAATAGTAGTTTGAGGAATTCCAAGTTTTTTTGCTAGTAGTAAAGAAGAACGCTTGATACCATTGTCAGGAGAAAGCAAGACTTTTAAAATTTCCTTATCCAATTCCGATAATCTGGTTATCTTTGTGGCATTTGCGCTTTGAATGTCCCCGTCTTTCTTAGTTCTATCTATTGTTGACTCATTTATTTGATTTTTGCTCTTAGGTTTAGGTGGCATAATGAGCATTTTTCATAATGAGCATTTTTCATAATGAACTATTTCCTTATATTTATTGTTGGCAAAAGGTCATAGTTGCAGAGAACTTACCTTATTCTAAACATACAAAATCGCACAGACTTACAGGATCTTTCACCAGCACCCTCTGAAGCTTTTGATCATGAAACCGTAACTGGCATACGTCCATTCTCTTAAGATGATTACTGCAACATAAGATTCTATACACACCAAAATATGTACTATTTGGGTTACTGGGTCATCATGTCTTGCCAACAAGATTACTTGGTCTGTAAAACCATAACTGAGTATAGCAGTTATGTGTACTCATCTGTGCTAATCTCATTCCGGTAAGCCTTCTTATCTTATATAAGGCCGTTGGGCTGGCATGGAAATCATTTGTATTTAAGATTAGAAATTCCTTATCCTCATCCACCAGATATTCAAAGCCAGAGTCTTTGTTAGAACCGAGAATGTCCCAAATCCATTCTTCGCATTCATCTATCGGTAACAACGTTGGTGGAGATCTCACTTCCATTCAACTCTCCTCATTACTCCAACTAGGCAGTGCAATCTAAACTCGAATAGGAATAGAAAGATCAAAGGGGACCAGATACAGTTCTACCAAATGGACCTTTCGTTTCCTTTATATGTTTTTCTGCTAGATATATTTTTAGTCCTGATAAGACATAAGATACCACAGAAGAGAATAGCTCTATCAAAATAGCTGTCCCTCATTCTTACCTTTGTCTGTAATTATGTACTGACCACTTGGTTGTTGTTTCATCCATCCAATA
>DASTUU010000236.1:0-4191 GCA_035759485.1 Nitrososphaeraceae archaeon | reverse complement strand
TACTTATCCAGCAGTAAGTATGCCTCTATATATAACTAATCATGCCTGATACTGTTTACCGACTATAAAGACGCTATAACTGGTAATGGCCTTATTGAAGAAGTAGATTCGAGAGAAAAACCTAACTCCATCTAAATATTTAGATAAACATAGGTCAGAGAATGTAAAACATCGGAAAGAAAGACAAATCTTCTCCAATACAGGTAGTTCAGGACAAAAAGAACAAATCATATCTGTCTTTTCTAACGGTTGCGGCTGTGACGTTTACTTAATATTCTCAGGGATTTTGTCTTCTATATCTGATATTATTATCAAACTGCAGGTAAGTTAAGGCTCTTTCCTAAATCTCTGACTCTATTTCTAATGGTTACTTCAGTCACACCTCCCGCCCTTGCCATGTCACGTTGAGTTGTATTCTCTGCAGTCCCTTTACATGCTATATACAATACTGATGCTGCCAACCCCATAGGGTCTTTTCCAGCAGGTATCTTTCTCTTATTTGCTTGTTTCATAATAGTAAATGCTTGACGTTTTGTTTTTTCACTTACCTTTGATGTATTTGCTATCTTGGCAATACACTTCATGAGATCAAATGCTGGAGCCCTTATGTCAAGTTCATGTGTTATTATTCTAACACATCTAGCAATGCCCTTACGTTTGATATTGCTTTCTGTAGCCACATCTTTTATTGTTCTTGGTGTTCCAGTTTCTCTACAAGAGAGATACACACATGCTGCTAACATTGCATAGATAGTCCTTCCCCTGATTAATCCTCTTTCTTCTACTTTTCTATAAATGTAGGCAGTTTTTTCTACGATGTAATCTGATAATCCTAGTTTATCTTTTAATGTATTAAGCTCTGAAAAGGCCCTCAAAAGATTTCGATTGGTGGAAGTGCTCATTTGCGTGCTGGCATCCCAAGTTCTCAACCTTTTAAACGTAGAACGCATGTCACTTTCAAGTTTCTTTCCAGAAGCATCTACATTAGGCCTTCCTATGATTGTAGCAAGTCCTCTATCATGACGCGACAAGAGGCTAGTAGATGCTCCAGTTCCTATAGTACTATTGCTGCTTGGTATTTCAAACGAGGTAAAAGCAAGATGCTGTTGTCCTCGTCCCTGTCCTTGACTGTCATCGACTTCAAATGAATCTATAGTAATAAGCACGATACCACAATTACCACATACTACTTCTCCAGACTCGTAATCAGTAATAGGTACATGCGATCTATCATCTATAGAACATTTAATGGATTCTGGATTTGTAGAGTCCTGGTTCATATACTTCACCTCTTTGTATTGTATTCTGCGCACGGATGTATTTCATATAATAATAGTTAATACTACGTCTTATGCCATTTGTCAAACTAATTAGTGAGCGGCTTATAGTTAAAATGATTCTCATATAACTGGGTAGATAAATCATCTATTATATCTACGATAGATTTGTCTTACCTTTTGCTATCTAACTATATATTACACTTCATTTCTTTCTCTGCATTCTGAGACATGTTCTGAGATATGACACCAAAGTGAATTATTTTTCTATTAAAATAAAGGAACCTATTTTCGTTGATAGATCTTATGTTTAATTTATAACATTGCAAATATTGAACAAGTCCGACACTACTAGTGAGGATAAGTGACGAAATATTTAGTACTGCCAATGTTAGCTGTATTAGGTTTCACCATAGTGCTATCGTTTTTTGCAGCAACTACAGCGTTTGCCCAAGATACTCCTTATAGTGAAGGATACATGGCACAGCATGATAAAATTCTCCCCTTGTAATTAGACTTTCTGCTAAGCACAACACCATTGATGTGTCATCAGTCCATTCTCCAGGCTTGAGATTAAATGGACCGCCTCCTATTATGTCGTTAACAGGAATAAATGAACTTGGCCTACAAAATTCCAGAGTGGCGCCCAGCGCATCTCCAATCGCAAGATCAAGCAAGCACCCCCTGTACTGATCCTTTGACTTAATAAGGTCAGACATCAAACAGATGAAATATGTTTTTGATATTAAAGAATATAGTTATTGACTCTTACCACTGCTGTTTTAGTTAGCGTTTCTTATTGTAGCACCAAATCTTTAAGCATTAGTTTCATCATTGATTATTTTTCGTTATAAGCTGCCAAGTACTCTTCATAGAGCGTCTGCTTCACAGCATCAGTCAAATCACTAGCTTCTCTTCTGTTGTCTATTCCATTTTTCTGCAGTGTGCTGATACCAAGAGAATCAAGTTCATTCAGCCACCAACCATATCGTTCAGGATGCTCTATTTTAGTCATACATATAGATCGCATCACGACTATTTAACACTGCAGACGTGAGTGATAACTCCATGGCATTCAATACTATACTGTCATCTAACTAGTCTTTTCTTTGGCTGTCTCATGTTGAGACTTGCGCGTCTGATGTTATCAAATGCAGTCTTATTACATAATCTTTAGGCTTCTTCTTCCTCTTCTGACATGCTACGACCTGCGCCGTCATAAACCCTGTAGTCCTTTATTTTTATACCCTTTTTTGCTAGTTGTGCAAATGACCCTCTTAAGTCATTTAATGAACAAACTTTATTTTTTAGTAGATAAGCAACATACTTTTTTTCTGTTTGGCGCTTATTAAGCTATCTTTAGCAAACCTTTAGGGATATTGGATTGCAATAAACTGTAGTCTCATAAAAGTTGAGTGTTAGCTTTAAACGTCTTCTGGTAGAATGGGCACTTCTACAAAAGAATAGTTATGACTAATAGTCTTGTGTAATAGAGATTAACATATATCTTAGTACTTACCTTGTGTCGACATAAATATCAGATTTGTCTACTTCTGTTAGAATGGATGCATACAAACAGTACAAGATACTTGAGGGAATCTGTTATATTGCGTTAACTGTGGATAGCAAGGTCAAATTTGTAGGTATAATTGATGGTGGTGGAAAACTACTTGTTGGAAAACACAGGCAAAGCATAAGGAATGAAGGCGATGAAGACTCTTGCTATATCAAGTCGAGTCTATTTTATTCAGGTCTAGTCATCCCTGCATTAAACACGTGTAAGAAGTCAGGCAGAGATTCTATTGAACTCGTGCAATTAGATAATATAAAATTGGCAATTATGCCCCTGCTGAGCGAGATTGATAGATATCTCTGTATATATCTGCATCCTTCAGCCTCTTATAAAGAAATAATAAGCAAATTAGTTGAAACTGTATAATTAAGAGTAGAGATAATTTGTGTGTAGCGATCAGCCTAAGGAGTCTATAAGAAACTGTAAAAACAGACTTTAGATGGCAGCAATAGTTCGAAATGGAACAATACAAAAAAGGTTTTTGTAAGCATATGGTGAGATCGCTTACAGATGTTGGAATTGCCCTTATGATCATATCCAGGAAGAGAAAATAAATAAACGAGCACTATATAGAAAATTTTGAATGGCTTCAGATGAAGCAATCAAGTTCTGGCATAAAGGAATCAATTTGTGTCTATTGTCAGATATTAAGTGACGATCAGTTCATCAAAATCCAAAAAGATAAAAGCACTAGTTTCATATGTTGTTCTAAGTGACCTGGGTACTTTGGCATAACTTTTCAAGGTCTGTTTCAGACACCTCAGTCTTCATCGCTTCTATCATTATTACTGCTTCCTCCCTGTCGTAACGCCTGTTCAACTTCGCTAGTCATATTTAATGACAAATCTACAAATTCAGGCCTATGGGCTGGAGAGTTATTCCCTGTTGTACATATCAGTTCTAGAGTTTTAACTGGCAATGCACATACTTTATACTCATCGCCTGCATTTACAGTAACATTTGGAAACGTTGCAACATACTCTATAATACCTTCACCTGCGGCGAGGTTTGTAGTAGAAGCAGGCAAAGTACTAGGATTAGAAGATGTTGTTGCTAACACTTTATCAGTATCCAGGAATTTGACTCTTGATGCTTCTCCATTATTTATAGTTACAATTGCAACTATATCTCCTTTTGATTTATCTGCTCCAAATACTGTCAAAATGACTTTGAAGATATCATCTCCTTTTCCTGTTTCACCTTGGATTGGACGTATTGTAATAAGTGATGATGTCAGAATTGCTCCTATAAGTAATAAAATAGCACCTCTTTTGTTAATATACATAAAATACGAACCCATAGATGAATAGGCACATCTAAGACTAAATAGGTTACATATTA